>JBBRBK010000078.1:0-7905 GCA_038205935.1 Campylobacterales bacterium | reverse complement strand
AGAACGATGTAATTTTAGATGCCAATACTGTATGCCAGAGAAACCTTTTTCATGGGTTCCAAAAGAGAACTTACTTTCTTTTGAAGACTTATTTGAATTTCTAAAAATTGCTATGGATGAAGGTATTAAAAAGATCCGTATAACAGGTGGAGAACCACTTCTTCGTGAAGACCTTGATAAATTTATAAAAATGATCTATGACTATAAAAGTGATATCGACCTTGCTATGACAACAAACGGTTATCTTTTAAAAGGTGTTGCACAAAAACTCAAAGATGCAGGACTTAGCCGTATCAATATCTCCGTTGATTCTCTTAAACCTGAGATCGCTCAAAAGATAGCAGGTAAAGATGTTCTTAAAAATGTTTTAGAAGGTGTAGAAGAAGCTTTAAAAGTTGGCTTACATGTAAAGATAAATATGGTTCCTATGAAAGGGATGAACGCTGATGAGATCGTAGATATTTTAGAGTATTGTAAAGAGCGTAACATGACTGTTCGCTTTATAGAATATATGGAAAACTCTCATGCTTCTATAGATATCAAGGGAATGAAAAGTGCAGAACTTTTAGCCCATATCAAAGAGCATTATGAGTTTACTGATGAAGGTTTTGATGGTCATTCTCCCTCACATTATTTTAGACTAGAAGATGGATACAAATTCGGACTTATCGAACCCTATGAAGATGATTTTTGTAAAAAATGTAACCGTATCCGCTTAACAGCAGAGGGTTTTTTAATCCCTTGTTTGTACTTTGATGAGGCGATGAGTATTAAAGATTTCATCCAACGTGGTGATATTAAAAATGCTGCTTTGGTATTAAAAGAAGTAGTGCGAACAAAACCTGAGAAAAACCGCTGGAGTGAAACAAGTGGAGAAGTTTCTACTCGTGCTTTTTATGAGACGGGCGGGTGATGGAAAAGAGATCAAAGAGTACTAGTCAAAAAGCGCTTGTAATCCCTCTTTGTTTTTAATTTTATAAGTATTATTGAGATCTTTTTCTACAAGATTTAGTTTTAATAATTTTTTAAATACACGTGAGAGTGTTTCGGGTGTCATATGCAAGTGTTCTGCTAGTTGATAGTTTTTGTAGGTTATCAAAGCATCTCCATTAGTATCATAGATGAACTTTGCAAGACGAGTGGTAGAATCAAGCACAACGTTGAGAGCAATGACTGACTCAAGATAACGTATTTTTTTAGAAAGAGATTTAAAAAATAAAAATGCAATATCAGGATCATGTAGAAATTCATTTTTAAAACGGTCGAAATCGATCTGAATAACTTCACCATCTGATTCAAATACAGCAGAAGCAGGGTAGGGCAGACCTTCAAGGACAGCCATTTCTGCAATCAAATTTGTCGGCATAAATCGATGCATGACAATCTCATTATTTTTTAAATCAGTTTTATAAACTTTTAATACGCCCTCAGTTAATAATGTAAGTGATTTTGGTTGTTCTTTTTCATAAAAAAGAACGGAATCCTTTGGCATTTTGACACGCGTTGCAAAGGTATTTATAAGTGCTAATTGTTCTTCAGAAAGGTTATTAAAAAAATAAAAATTTTTTAAATCAGACATTCTAATGTCCTTTATTAGATAAATTTTGGTCAAACAGCAGCAAAGTCGCTTGAATCATACAAAGGAGAATGTTTTAGAGTTTTACGTAAACTGCTGCTTGAACAAAACGCCTGTTCAACAGGCGAATGTTATGTAAGACTACTTACCTATAAGATCTGAAACTTCTTTGATATCTGTTTCAGATAGTGTAGCCACCTGTCCCTTCATCATACCTTTTGAAGCTCCACCATAAGTGCCGTCTTGATAACCTTTAAGAGCAGTAGCAATCTCTTTTTTTGTCATAGTGTTAATAACTTTACTTTTACCTAGAGCAGCTTTTTCGCCTGTTGCTCCATGGCATCCTGAACATTTTTTAAAAGTTGTCGCGCCATCCGCCATAACTGAACTTGATAGTGCCAGCAATGCTAAAATACTTATTACTATTTTTTTCATTTGTAACTCCTATTGAAATTTATATAAAGATTATATAAGAGATTTATATTTTAAGGCTTGACTTATGTCAAAAAAAATAACTTTTTAGTTCTTTTTAGAGATAAAAAGATATAAATCTTTAAAGACTAAAAATATACACACAACCCATAAAAAATCAAGAATATAGTTGTTTTGAAAGTTACTGAACAAATAGAGCGCTGGCAAACCAAGCAATAACGGCCATTTGAGGAAATAAAAAAACATAATCAATGCACCATAAAGATGATTTAAGCTACGGATTTTATGCTCCTAAAGCTTTTTTAACATTTTCATTTGCCATAGTAATGTTCCACGCTGGCTCCCACACTACATTGACTTCGCACTCCCTCACCTCTTCAACTCTCTCACATGCCTCTTTTACCCATTGCACTATCATCTGATGTAGAGGACAGGCTTGTGTTGAAAGAGTCATAGTCACTATAACGTGATTGGAATCTTTGATTTCTACATTGTAAATCAGTCCCATTTCCACGAGATTAAATCCAACTTCGGGATCGATAACTGTTGAGATAGCCTCATATACTTTTTCTTCATTTAACATTATTTAAACCTTATTATATAAATTAAATTGCGCAGTAAAAATAAACCGCCTATACATAAAAATAACACGCCGACTTTAAACAAATTATTGTTACTTAAAAGTAAACCGTAAGCTCCTATAAGCACGCCAAGAGCACTAAATAGAACTTGAGACTTAGCACTTTTTACAGGGATCATATTTGCCAACATGGGCACTTTTTCTTTTCCCACAAGAGGTGAAAAACGCTCAAACCATACTAAAAAAGGTACGATTTTATAGAGATGACCGGTAATCATAAATCCAAAAAAACCTGTAAAAATCAACCAACCTATCACCAAAATTATGGCTTCATTCTGATTGACAATATAAAATATTCCCAATACAAATGAACCAACAAGTGATGCATGAGACACATACAATGATTTTGCGTACACATCATGTTCTTTGCGTGCACGGGTTTTGTATAAGACAAACATCTGATAAAGATAAAATAAAAGTGACAAGACGCTCAGAAAGTATCCAGCATAGCTAAGAATAGTTAAATCAAAAAGCGATGATGTTGCTACTGATAATACACCAATGCTCATGAGAACAAGCGCTATTTTTATTGGACGCCAAGAAAAATGGTGTGAAAGTCCAAACATAGGAATTAAAACCATAGATAAGCCAAAAATAGTAGTCACAATATAACCCACAACTACTAAATATACATGTCCCCTCAAAAGATCAGTTATATTTATACTGATCATGCCAGAGTACCCCAATGCCAAAACGATACCGAAAACGACTCCTAAAAGCAAAAATATGTTTGCGATGATAACGCTAACCATCGTAAAGTTTAATCTTTTTTCTATTTTTCGTATTGTCATTAATGTATCAAAAAGAAAAGTGAGCATCGCTATTAAGACAGTTACTCCACCAAAAGGAAGGACAAGAGGTGAGAAAATGAATCCATACGCCATCATCAGTGTTCCAAAAAGGAGTAAGGGCCAAATGATATAATAGAGATCTACTGCAAAATGACCGTTTTCAAGCACAACGGGGACGAGTTGTGCCATAGCTCCAAAGATTATCATCATAATAAATCCCAAAAGAAACAGATGCACCCATGCTATTACAGAGGGGTTCAAATATCCAATCGAAGAGATATCTAAAGAGAAGGCAAAGAAACTGCTCAGAAGATAAAACAGGACACCAATAATGAAGTAAGGTGCAATTAACTTAAACGGTGGAGCAAAATCACGATTAATCGCGAACATTTTTGCAACTGAAAATCAGTTTGATGCGTCCATCGTCAAGATATTCTGTGTAAATGTCATAATCTTGACTTGTTTTTTCTAATAATCCCATTGGTTTTTTGTGGTTTATCATCACCAACTTGTGATCAGTGGAATCTATAAGTTTTAATCCTATCATAGAATTAACCATAGGTTCTGGCGGTTCACACATGGATGTGTCGAACTGATAGTAAGTCACATCATTTCTCGTGTACGTAAAAAAATCAACAGTTGCATTTTCAACATCAATTTTTGTAGCATTCTCAGGTAATAATTTCATAGATAGCCCCTTATTAGAAAATAATTTAGAAAATAATAGGACAAAAGATACTTTTATGCATTAACCAGTGTCAAGAACTATTTTATATGTTTGTTGTAGTATATAAGATAAAAAAAAGAGGATAAAATAATGGATTTTTCTAAATATATACATGCAGTCGGTACAGGAATAAAAGGAAATAGGGATTTGAGCTTTGAAGAAGCAAAAGATATGATGCATCAGGTTTTGGAGCAAAGCGTTCATCCCGAACAAATCGCAGCTTTTTTGCTGGGTTGGAGGCTAAAGCCTGAGACGACAGAGGAGTTTCGTGGTGCGCTTAGTGCTTGCGACTCTTATATTACGCCTATAAAAATTGAAAACTCGATAGAGCTTGGTTATCCATTTGATGGAAAAGCAAATAACCCTTATATCTTCCCCCTAGTCGCCCAAGTGCTTGAAAAAAAAGCTCTGAATCTTGTCGTTATGGGTGATGATCTTCAGCCCGCAAAACATGGTATTACGGTAAAAGAAATTTGTACAAATATTGATCTAAATAAAAACTGCCACTTTTTTGACCGTAAAGATTTTTTCAATGAGATGCATCAACTTACAGATATACGTATGCGTTTAGGCTTACGTAGCGGATTTAATACGATTGAAAAGCTTCCACGTATTGCAATGAGTGATTATGCGATAACTGGAATATTTCATAAACCATATCTAAAAAAATATATTGAAGTTTTTGCTGAGCGTTACAAACGATTTGCCTTGATTCAAGGAAATGAGGGCACGCCTGAACTTTTTAGCAAGGGTAGATTATGGGTAGTTGATGGTGGTGGTGAAGCGGAAGAGTTTATCATCGATCCTGAATTTTATGGCATAAACTATCAAAAATCTTGGGAAAGCATCACGCTAGAGGAATCCCTTGAACAGTTGAGCAATCCATCAAGAGAATACCTTAAACTAGCAAAACTCAATGCTGCTATCTATCTTTTTGTTGCACAAAAGGCAGAAAGTATTGATATGGGTTTTGAAATGCTAAACGGCTAATTTTTAAAAGATTAACGGCAACTATTTACAAAGTTTTAGATGATTTTCGAGTTTCTCTGGAGTTATGTTTCCTACTAGCGTTTCGCAACAAAAGAGTTCTGAGTTATCTAAAAAAAATAGAGCCGGATAAGTAACTGTATAAAGCATCTCTATGGGATAACTTGATGTTTGATCTTTGATAATGATGACAGAGATGAATTTTTTATTTATGGTATCAACATAAGGTTGGTTCATAAAGGTAGTAGCTAATATCTCTTTACATGTAGGGCAATCTTTTTGAAGAAGCAGTACCATCAAGGGCTTATTTTGTTTGAGTGATTCTTGGTGTGCTTTTTCAAAGTCAAAATACCATCTTACATGAGAAGCGTTCAAATGGTTGAACGTCCCAAATAAAATAATAATAACCAATATCCTCCACTTAGCAATCATCTTAAAACTTTTTTACTATTTTGTTTAACTCTATTACTGGAGGATTTGGAAGCTGTGGATATGCTTTTTGAACTATACTAGTCACCCATTGCGGATAAATCCTAAAGTTGAGTTTTACAACGGCGGTCAGTGGATATTGTAATTTTTTAGCCTCTTTTATCGTGTAAATCTCTTCTCTTCGCTCACCCGCCGGTATTCGCGTATCGCTTATAAGCTTTTTGTATCTCCAAAATTGCAAACCGACGGGTTGGTTATTTTCATCGCCAAATACTTTCATAAAAGGTCTAGCATCTTTGCCAAGGTTGTTGTCAACTTGTAACTTTCCACTTTCAAATACGACTTTATTGTTTTTGTCTTTAACTGTGATTTCAAGCCATAACTCTCTAAAATCAGAAACTCCTGTAGGCAAGTGATGTCCTGCTCCAACATTTTTTACACCAACTATCACTTTTCCTTCTTTTATATCTACATCCAATTTTGCAGAAGTTTTAAGTAACTGAATCGTCTGATCTTCATTAATCTTATTTTTCAAACCTGATAAAAAGTGATTTGATCCTGAAAAATAATGAACTTTTACATCATCTTTCATTGTGCCGCCATTTGTTGAGCGACCTTTTAAAGGTGAAAATTTATTGTCTTTAAGATTTGTCATATGACAATCGATACAGTCTTTGTGTTTACTTGGATTTTTTGGGTCGTTATAAGGTGATTTTTCCCACTCTTTAAAAGTAGATACAACTCCAAGATGGCTATCTGGCAAATATTCATCATGACAAGAAGCACAGTACGCGCTTTGTTTGTAGATTTTGTTTGAATAGCTTTGTTTATGTACTTTTGGATTTGCATTGATGAATTTTTCACTCAGCCACTGCTCTGTTTGTGAATCACTTTCCTCAAAAGTATATTTTTTTCTATTGCTTAAGTCTAAATGGTATGCGCTGTTTCCGCTTGAATCGACTTTTGTGATTCGGTGACATGCCAAGCAAGAGACGCCTTGCTCAAGTTGTGAGTTTCCATGAAGCTTTAACTCCTCAATCAAAGTCGAAGAACCACTCTCAAAAAGAGGATCAGGCATGACATTTCCATTCATAGGGTGAGTTGTTTTATCTTGTTCTGTCGTTATGGCACTTGGATTATGACATCCCATGCACCATTTTCTAAACCCATTTCCTTTATCTTCCGCGGCTAGGTTTTCCATCACCATATAGTAAGGATTTGAGCTTGTCATATGTCTATGATTTGAATCTGCCCATTGATTAAAGATATCAGTGTGACACGATTTACATTTAGCTGAATTTGTCCAATCTTGATTATGATATCTCTGGACATTCTTCTCAAGTTGGATATTGGTAAGTTTACTGCTAGTAGCACTAAAAGAAGGAGTAGAGTAAAAAGTACCCGCTATCAATATAACCATAAGCTTTGAAGTAAATGCCGCGTTGACTCTTTTTTTTGTATGAAGGAATAAAGCTAAGAGTAAAAAGAAAGAACCATAGAGATGAATATAAAAAGAGACAAGTCCATAGATATCTCCGCCTCGATTTCCAATTAAAAATAGATAAAAGCCACTCATCGTAATCAACAATAAAACAACGCCTAACACTATGCCATTCATACTATTTTGTTTTTTTACAACTAAATGTTTGTATACATGTATGTTAACAAGAGGGATCAATAAAAAAATGGTTAAAAGAATAGAACCTATAATATGTATTGCTTGTATATATCTAAAATAATCCCACTCTACATGTAAGATATCTATTTGTAATAAACCCGTTATAAAGATGAGGATCAAGTAGATTTTAATATGTGCAGTTTTCATAAGTTGTCCTTATCATCAATAGAATAGTCCACAATATTGCCATCGAGAGTTTTAAAGAAGGCTACTATTTCATCTGTTTGCGTGTCAGAAATATTGAGTCCAAGCTGATACTTTGCCATTATGTGTATAGCGTTTCGCAACTTTGCGATTGAACCGTTATGAAAGTAAGGTGATGTTTTTGTGACATTTCTTAGTATTGGTACTCTAAATAACTGCTTATCATCTTTGCCCATAAATCCTCCGATATCCTCAAATGGATAGGGATGATAGGTGTTGAAATTGAAACCAAAATGGCTTACTTCTCTTCCTGTTTCTCCTTGATGTACAGTAGTCGTCAAATCAAGAATACTATTATAAGTTCTAAGTGGAAATTTTTGTATGCTTTGTCCTCCGACGCTTTTTCCGGTGTGACATCCTTTACAGCCAAAAGTGATAAAGTTTGCCAAACCTCTTTTCGCTTTTTCACTCATCGCATTATTGTCTCCGTCTAAAAATCTA
>JBBRBK010000077.1:0-8470 GCA_038205935.1 Campylobacterales bacterium | reverse complement strand
GCTCTTTTCTGTTTGTATCATCAAAATAGATCATAACGTTTCTGCAAAAGATCATATCAAACTTGTTTTTGAAAAAAAACGGGTCTGTGATGAGATTATAAAGACGAAATAGCACTTTATCTTTGAGCATTGGACGCACTTTATATTTGACTTGATCGTTTACATGTAAGCGTTCAAATGATTTTGCAAGCATTTCGCGAGGCAACTGCTCAAGCTGTTTTGCATCATACTGCCCTGCAATCGCATGCGAAAGCACTTTTGATGAAATATCTGTGGCTAGTATCTTAATATCCCAACTTTCAAAATCACTCAGATGATGCTGTAAAAACATCAAAATGGTGTAAGGCTCTTCACCGCTTGAACACCCAGCTGACCAGATGCGTATCTTTTTCTCTTTTTTTGATGCGATGAGTTCAGGAAGATAGCTCTCAAGCCATTTCCACTGAGCGCTTTCACGAAAAAAAGAGGTCACATTCGTCGAAATTGCACTGACGAAAAATGTAAGTTCATCACCGCTTTTATCACTGATAAGATAGTTATAATAATCACTAAATGTGCCCAAACCAAGCTGGTTGAGTCTTTTGTTAAGTCTACCTTTGATAAGCGTACTTTTTTGTTCAGAAAGAGAGATGCCCACTTTTTCATAGATATAAGTCCGAAAAAGAGCAAACTCTTTAGGTGTTAACTCTATCTCAAACATGAACGGACTCATTTAAGGGGCGAAGTTCATCGACGTTTAAGATCAATGCGATATCTCCGCTTCCAAGTATGGCTCCTCCAGAGATCTCTTTGAGTCTTGCCAAAGATTTTCCAAGCGTCTTTATTACAACTTGCTGACGTCCGATAAGCTCATCTACCATGATTGCGATACGTCCCGATTCTGTTTCGACACAAACTAAAATTCCTTCCCAAGGTTGGATAGGTTCAGATTTAAGTTCAAATACGTCACTGAGTCTAATAATAGGAATATATTGCCCTCTTAAACTCACGAATTCACCTTTACCCTGCACGATATGAACGATCTCTTTCTCAGGACGAAACGATTCGACAACGCTCAGTGTAGGAATAATATATATCTCGCCAGTTGCCTGTACCAACATCCCATCAATAATAGCCAGAGTCAAAGGAAGTACCATAGAAAATGTAGTCCCCTCACCCTCTTTTGAATCTATTTCAATCTTTCCGCGCAAGTTTTCAATCGATGTTTTAACGACGTCAAGCCCAACACCACGACCGGAGAGATCGCTTATTGTTTCAGCGGTAGAAAACCCCGGTTGCATGATAAGACTGAATATCTGAGAATCAGTTAAGTTCTCATCTCCAGTTATTACGCCGCGTTCAATCGCCTTTTGCAAGACTCTTTCTTTGTTGATCCCTCGACCATCATCACTCACGCTAATAACGATACTACCGCTTTTGTGAAATGCTTTTAAAGTCACCGACCCACCAGAACTTTTTCCAGCAAGCGCTCTCTCATTTGCATCTGCCTCAAGCCCATGGTCTATGGCATTACGGATGATATGGATAAGAGGATCTGAAAGACTGTCTATCATAGTCTTGTCTATCTCAGTATCTTCACCTTGTACTATGAGATGTACCTCTTTGCCAGTTTTTTTGGAAGTATCTCTTACTACACG
The DNA here is from genome assembly GCA_038205935.1 of Campylobacterales bacterium. Classification (GTDB taxonomy): domain Bacteria; phylum Campylobacterota; class Campylobacteria; order Campylobacterales; family Sulfurimonadaceae; genus Hydrocurvibacter. The sequence goes on along the minus strand of JBBRBK010000077.1, from coordinate 6,833 downwards.
TTTCATCTTCTCAAACGTATCTTTGATAGCAACCATTCTTAGACTCATAACACGGTCTTGAATCCTCTTAGTGATCTTTGAAAGAGTCTCGATAGTGCGAGATATAGACTCATCTTCGATCTCGCCTATCTTCTCATTTTGAGCGATAAAGTTTTGCGCGATGACAAGTTCTCCCACAGAATCAAAAAGCTCATCAAGTTTAAACGTGTCTATGCGTATCGTCGACTTTGATGAGACGATGCTTGATGAAGTAGTTTCTGCCGATGGAGCCGAACTCTTAATCGGAGTTTTTTGCTCTACATGTAAAGCACCCTGCGGGTGTAAGGGCTCTACTTTTTTAGTAATCGCATCTATGATCTGGATCTTATATTCATTATCAAATAAAAATTCAAACACTTCATCAACATCATCACGAGGTAAAAGTGTCAAAACAATGATACATACTCTTTTTATCGCATTCTCATCACTCTTAAATCCATCAAGAACCCAGACATCTTTCATATCAAAAAAGCTTTCTATTGCTTTTGCTTTTTCACCCAAAGCTTTTAAAAATAGAAGATGATCAAAGCCTCGTTTGTAACAATCATTTTCGAGCATCAAATCAATTTTGTAAAGATTCAATCCCTCTTCACGCATCTCTTGATAGCGGCTGACACAGCTTTGTACACTGTTGTCAAACTCTTCATCACAGCCAAAACCAAATTCAGATGCAAGATCAGCAAGGTCAGCCACAGTTTCTTCACTACTTAGAAGTTGTGCCGATGGAACTAGCCCTTTTTTCATAGCGATGAGATTTTTAATCTGCTCCAAACATTCACTATAACTCTGAGGCAAAAACTCTATAGCGTCAAGCTCACAGACCATCACCTCTTTTATGACATCGACGCTACCAACGAAAAGTTCAAGATGATCTCCCTCAATCCCCTCTTTTGTGCTTCTGTAGTGATCAAGTACATCTTCAAAGTGATGCACAAACTCACCCAAACGGGTAAATCCAAATGCATTTGCATTTCCTTTTAAGGTATGGACTCCGCGAAAGATCTCATTGAGGAGATTGAAATCAGCGGAATTTTCCTCAAAACGGATAATATCAATATCCAGTTTTTCGATGATCTCGCCGGCTTCTTCGATGAAAATAGCTTTTACCTGTTCTTGCTTAGTCATGACATATCCAATGAATTGTTCCATATTCTGGTGAGCTAACCGCTCTCTTGTCTAAAAAAGGGATCTGTAAATCACTTTTACTTCTTTTGAGACTAGACAAAAGAGAAAGCAAAGCACTGCATTTGAGCGCGCCCTCGTCTGAAACCTCTATTATCTCTATGTACTCAAGTCTGGGACGGATAAACGCCTCAAACTCTAGTATCTCTTGCATAGACATACTGCTATCTATTGTTAGTACGTCACCATTGAATTCCATTTAGAACTCTTTTAGATCATCTTCATGCAGAGGAAAAATATCTTCAGCTCTAGACGAAGAAGAAACCTTTTTTACTGCATGAGTAGTTGGTTTTGGCGTTACCTGCATGTGTGACTCATTTCTATCAAAATGATTCTGATGTTTCTTTTTAGTTTCCGCTACAGGATGAGTCGGTTCCATGCCTACCATTTTTGCAAGTACTCTGACAGTTTCCATCATAGATGTTGCTTGAGCATTAAGCTCTTCTGCTGCAGCTGCAGCTTCTTCAGAGTTCGCTGCGACTTGTTGTGTCACTTGATCGACTTGTCCCATAGCCTGATTTATCTGCGCCATACCTTCACTTTGTTCTTTACCCGCAATGGATATCTCACCGATAAGATCTGATACTTTTTTAGACTGATCGACTATCTCTTGAAAAGATGTATGAGTCGCAAGTGCGATCTCGTTGCCCTCTTTGATCTGTACTACTACCTCTTCAATAATGACAGAAGTCTCTTGTGCAGCACGAGCCGCACGCTGAGCGAGATTACGTACCTCATCGGCGACCACCGCAAAACCAAGACCATGTTCACCCGCACGAGCCGCTTCAACGGCAGCATTAAGTGCAAGAAGATTTGTCTGAAATGCGATCTGATCGATAGCTTTAATGATGCCTGATATCTTCGCTGCCGATTCTGTGATGGCATGCATAGATTTTGAAAGCTGTTCACCTTTTTGGTATCCTGCACGCGCTGAATCATTTGCATTTTTAGCCAAGATATCTGCCTGACGTGCATTGTCAGTGTTTTGAGTATTGATAGCTGTACTCTCTTCTAGAGTCGCACTTACCTCTTCAACGCTTGAAGCCTGCTCGCTTGCACCTTGTGCCAAAGAGGATGAAGATGCTGCGACTTGATCCGAAGCCGAAGTTATCTGCATAGCTCCATCACGGATAGTTGTAACGCTTTGTGTGATTGCACGAGTGATAGAGCGGATAATCAACATCGAGAGAATAGCACTTAAAATCAAGGCGGCAACGACAATGATGATCGCCAATTGAGAAGCATTAGCTGACTTTGCTGTTGTATCTTTGACAGCTTGAACTCCGCCATCAACATTGATCTGAGCAATTATATCCATAGAAGCAAACGCAGCCCGTCTTGGTTCACGGCTTCTTACAATAAACTCTTTCATCTGAGTAAAGTAGCCATGCTCTAATGTTGGATCAGTGTTGTTGATAAGAGGCACAAATATATTGTTGCGAAAGTTTACACTCATCTCTTTCCATTTTGTATAGTTTTCTTCATACTTGTTCCACTCGATTGTCTCTTTTGGAGTTTGTGGAAGAGGGGCATATATTGCAGCTCCTCTATCATAACGCTCAAATCCTTTGATAATTTTCTCTTTTGCATCCTGAAGCTGTTCTTTTTGTTTTGGATCACCTTCAAGAGAAATGATACGATTTTGCTGAATAATGACTTGGTTAATTCCGGTGCGCATCTCCATAACACCTATAATAGAAGGCATTTTGACAACACCTATTTCATTCACCGAGGCTTGCCACTGCTGTGTAGTACTATATCCTAAATAGCCAAGAACGATAAGTGCAACCATCATTACCGCTGTTAATAAAATTAACTTACTTCTTAGTATCATATTGTCTAACCATTTCATATTATTCTCCTTCTCTTTTTTGTGTTTGTTGTATTTGTTCTAAACTTACTAATTCATCAGCTTCAAAAAGCTTGATCACATCAAGGATCATGACAACGTTTTCCTCTATCTGTGCTACATTACAGATAAAGTCAGTATCTATCTGGTTGCCAAATTTTGGCGGTACACTCAAGTTAGCCGGATCAATAGATGAAACTTCTTCGACTCTATCTACTATGAATCCAATATTAACTTTTTCTACTTCTACAATGATAATCGCAGTATGCATATCTTCATCTCTAGCTTCCATGCCAAAACGTGATCTTGTATCCACAACAGGGATGATAGAACCGCGAAGGTTGATGACACCTCGCATAAAAGATGGAGTTTTTGGCACACTTGTGACCTTCATCATCGCGATGATCTCTTTGATCTTGTCTATAGCAATTCCATACTGCTCATGGCCTAGATAAAATGTCAGATATCTCTCTCTTTTTACCCCAACTGTATTTTCACTCATCATTAGACTCCTAGTATCATTTTTAGTGATTTGACAAGTTTCTCATCACTAAAGGGTTTTACCATCCAGCCTGTGACACCTATCTCTTTGCCTGTCATTTTCATCTCATTTGAACTTTCTGTCGTCAAGATGATGATAGGTTTGTTTTTATATCTCTCATCAGATTTTATAGAACGAGCTAGTTCCAAACCATTTAATTGAGGCATATTGACATCACTGATCAGCAGATCAAAATCTTCAGTTCCATTTTGCAACGCTCCTAAAAGCTCCATAGGATTTAAATAAGACTTAAACTCTATGACTCCGGAACTTATCATCTCATCTAGTGCAAGCTCTGCTGTAGCGACTACCGCTCTTGAATCGTCAACTATAATAACTTTTTTTGCCATTGTGTTTCTCCTTGATTTATTTTAAAAAAATTCCATATCATTGTCATCATCGACACCTAGATCTTTATTGCTGATGATTCCTTCGATCTGCATACATGAACTAAAAAATGAACTATCGAGATAGTGGATATCTGCCGTATCTTGAAGTATAAAGATATGTTCCCTCCAACTCGTAAGATCACTTCCTAAGTGCTCAAGTAACATAACAAGCATTTTCAGCTTTGAATCTTCTTCACTAATCGCCGGTGCACTTTCTTTAATAAATATACTCAAAGAGGAGAGTGCATAAGCAAGTGCGGTAAACTCAAAAAGATTGTTTATCACTTTTACATAAAAATTCAACACGGAATCTGCAAAATCCACGAGAGCTTCAGAGCTTGGTTTCTCCTCTATAATTCTTAATTTTGTTACCCATTCCTCATCTAGACTTGCTAAATCACGTATCTCATCAAGAACATCGCCTCCTATCTCATCTACATAATCAACAGCGCTTGTCTTATTGACAAAGCTCTGTTTTAGCAACTCTTTTTCCTGTGAGTCAATCACTCTTATCTCTTTTTTGATCTCTGATTCATTTTCTCTAGATTCGCATGCTTGTTGTTTAATCTCAATATTTTCTTTTGGACTCTCTTCTATTGGACTTTTTTCTACATGTAACACATATTTTTTTTCATCCATTTTGATTTTTATAGGTTTGGCCAAACTCACACAAACTATATTGTTCTTAACAATAATATTTGTTTCAAACTCTTTTAAAATATCTAATATTTTTTGTTCTATGATGATCTCATCATCAAACTTCATAGTTATATAAAACTCTTCATAACTCTCTTCTATTATAATGCTCATAGCATTGCCATTTTTATTTCCACGTCTCATCAGCATATAAAAAATTTCAAGCACTCTGTCAAATTTACTCGATGTACTTGTTAATTTACCGTTATACTGATCAAACAGCCACATTCCAAAATCCATCATCGCTTCAGTATTGCTAATCTCAAAAAAAGTTTTATAAGAACGAATATTTGAATTAAAAGGATTTAAGGCTATTTTTGTCGAAAGGGAATTAGAATATCCATCTTTGATACGAAGTGATGCACCAATGCTTTCAAGCTTATAACGGACCAGCTCTCTGTCTATTGGCTTATGAAAATAGATATCGTTGCCAATTAGACTCATATTGTCCTGAATACGGCGATCAAGCACAGCAGTTACTACGATGATAACAGTCTCTGGAAACTCATTTTTTATTACCTTTGATGCTTCAAAACCATCTAAATTCGGCATCATAATATCCATAAGAATAATATGAGGACGCCAAGACTTAGTTATCTCAACAGCTTCAACGCCATCGACGGCATCTTTTATCTCGAAACCATCTAATTTTCTGCATATTGCTCTTAGAACTAAACGGTTGTCTTCGTCATCATCAACAATTAAAAGTCTTAATTTATTCATGGGATTGCTCTTTTTCAATTTTGAATGTTGTATTTAATCAGATGAGAATGCAAAAAGAATGCAAATTTTAGTAAAATAACCGTAAAGTTTATAAAGTAGGATCTGTATGGATAATAATTCGATTGTTTTGTCACCAAAGATATTGCACGATATTCATAATAAGTTGACTAGTGTATTGGGATATTCTGAGATACTTCAAGATGAAGACTCATTTTCGCAAGAACAGATGCAGATGCTAAGATCCATTACTTCGGCTGCATTAAATATCAAATCCTTGCTATCTGTAAAAAAAGAGGAAAGCTCTGATATTGATATAGAACCAAAAGCTCTTCGAACAAAAGATTTAAAGATCTTGATAGTTGATGATAATGAGGACAACCGCATCATCCTAGAACTGATGCTAAAGAAGTATCCATTAAAGATTTTTACAGCTCAAAATGGTTTAGAAGCCCTCAAAGTAGCAAATGAGAAAAAACCTGATCTTATATTTATGGATCTAAATCTGCCCGATATCAACGGTCAAGAGGTTTCTAAAATTATCAAAAAAGAGTTAAAGGATATCAGAATAATCGCATTAACGGGCGATGTTTATGCGATTGAAAGAGAGATGAAAAATAGTGATATTTTTGAACTCTGTCTCTCAAAGCCCTTTGATAGAAATCAGATAAAAGGCATTATCAAAACATTGACTGAGGAAACTTCTCAAGAATTCAAACCAATAAATAGAGTTTCTCAAGATTATCTTCTGGAACTAACTACATGTGCAAAAATGGGAAGAATCAGCTGTTTAGAAGATCTCATTACAAGATGTGATGATAAAGAGATAAAAAAATTCTTAGAAGAAAAAGTTCTTTCATTTAATTTTGATGAGATTATAGTATGGGCAAAAAGGCTTAGTGGTGAAAATGCAAACTGCTAATCGAAAAATTCTTATTGTAGATGATAAGCCTGAAAATCTTGCACTTTTTAGAGATATGCTGCGTCCTTTCAATTATGATCTAAGTGTTGCCACAAACGGTGTAAGAGCCTTAAAAATTGTCAAAGAGTTTCATCCAGAACTCATACTCCTCGATGTCATAATGCCTCAGATGAGTGGATATGAGGTTTTAAAAGAGTTAAAAAGCGATAAATTAACTCGTGAAATCCCTGTTATTTTTTTAACAGCAAAAGGTACGACTGAAGAGATAGTAAAGGGTTTTGAAGCCGGAGCAGTTGATTACATCGCAAAACCTTTTCATCCAAGAGAATTGATCGCAAGAATACACACCCATCTACAAAAAGCCTCCCTTTTGGCAAGTCTTAAAAGATTGATGGAACACTCTTTTCATGAACTCTATACACCACTAAGCGTCATTAGTTCTGCAATGCAGATTCAAGAACTTGAATATGAAAAAACAGACTATACTCAAATGAC
>JBBRBK010000076.1:0-8796 GCA_038205935.1 Campylobacterales bacterium | reverse complement strand
ATGTTTGGCTATATTTGGTTTATTATGACGCCGGTTCAGGATATTTTATCTATGCAATACTCTTATGCTTCGGCGATGGCGGCAATAAAGCGTCTCAACAGAATACTTTCTCTTAAAACAGAAGCGAGTTCAGATAAAAGTATTGAAAGCACACATGTAGATATTTCTCTTAAACATCTTGGCTTTTCTTACAATGCAGACAAAAAAATACTTGAAGATATCTCGTTTGACATTCCATCAGGTTCTAAAATAGCGCTTATCGGTGCGAGTGGAAGCGGAAAGACAACCCTCGCTCAGGTGATATCAGGCTTTTATGAAAAAGATGCTGGAAGCTTTACATGTAACGGGTTAAACGTGGAAGAATTGGATAAAACTTCTTTGAGAAAGAAGATATTTTTAGTTTTACAAATGCCGATTCTTTTTAACTCAACGCTTCGTTTTAACATTACAATGGGCGAAGAGATAAGTGATGAAGAAATCTTTAGAGCGCTTTCCATCGCGCAGTTAAAAGAGATGGTAGATGCGATGCCTTTGGGACTTGATACCATCGTCGGGCATCACGGTATCCGTCTCTCCGGCGGTCAAAGACAGCGTATAAGCATCGCAAGGATGATACTCTCAGATCCGAGCATTGTGATTTTCGATGAGTCCACTTCAGCCCTTGATGTACATACAGAAGCAAAGCTTTACACAGCGATCACACCACTTTTAGAAAAGAAAACAGTTATCACTATTGCACATCGTTTGAGCACTGTTAAAAATGCTGATAGGATTTATGTGCTTGAGGGCGGAAAGATAGTCCAACGCGGAACGCATGAAGAGTTACAACGTGAAGAGGGACACTATATGGAGTTTCTAAAAAATCAGTTGATTTGATTAGTTGTAGGTCAGTGTTTTGAACAAAACCTTTTTTGGTTTTGTACTAAGATCTGTATTGGTACAAAAAAATCATTGATCAAAAGCGCTTCACGAGTGAGTTTATAAAGATCTGTGTATGGATATAGATAGCTAGCATATGCGTTAGCGATGAAAAAATTTGCATTATGATCGTTGATATTTACTTCAGCAAGAGCATCATCAATATATATCATAGCGCTTTGAAATTCTTTAAACTGCACATCATCACTTGCAACTCCAAGTCTATTTAAAATGGCAAATATAATATTAAAATGAAATTGCTCTTCTTCCTTGTCAAAGATCTCTTTTTGGCTAAATTTTGCAAAGATACAAGCAACCACAATAGAAACTTTATGTTTATTTTGATAAGCAAATTGCTTTTCAAATAGTTCATAACAAGTGTCGACAGTAAGTTCTAAGAGCTTTACAAAATCAGGTAAAGTTTTACATTTTTTTAAGAGTTTTTCAATATTTAAAGGAAAACTAGTGACTACTTCTTCCTTTTTTTTAAATAATTTGTTTAAAAATGTAAACATATTTGCTTCCTCCTTCTTTTTTATAATGACAGCTCGACGATTGCATTAGAGCATTAGATCAATCTTGCGCCATAAAAGTAAACGCCTTCAAGAATCTCTTGGCTTACATGCATGATCTCACATCTTAGCTCAGATTTATTGTCAAGCATTTCTTTTGGCTTAAGAGTGAGTTTCTCACCGACTTTTCTTTTGAGCATATCAGTTGTAGCATCATAAAAAGAAACTCCACTTTCTGAGTAATCAAAGATATAAACAAAGTTTTTATGATCATCTTGTGCTTGTAATGGTGGTGTGATAACACTTCTTTTTGCTACTCTATTGTTTAAAACCACTTCAAACCCATCTGCCAAAGATTTTAATGAAGCACTTTTATCTGCTGTATCTTTCATGATAACTTTAGAATCTTCGGCATTCTTTACAAGTACTTTACTTGATTCTTCTACATGTTCAAGCTCTTTTTCCATGTGGTGAAGCATCACAGATTCTTCATTGAATTGTTTGTTAAATTCTATTAGATATTTTGAGATAAGATCAAAACTGTTTTTAATTTCTTCAAAATTTTGATCGATAATTGTTGAGCTTTCAACAAGAGAAGTCACGCTTGTTTTAGAAGTTAAAGCACTTTTTGTGACATTGTCTATTTGATTATCTATTTTCTTTAGGACTTGTCCTATATCATCCGCATTTTTTTGTGACACTTCTGCAAGTTCCCGTATTTTGTCAGCAACAACGGCAAAGCTTCGTCCATGGATTCCAGCGCGAGCAGCTTCAATGGCAGCATTGAGTGAGATAAGATTTGTCTCATCAGCAATATCAGAGATGATATCCATCATTTTGGAGATCTCTTGAGAGAATCTTTTGAGATCTTGGACTGTAGTAGTTGTGTTTTCCATCGATTCTATCGCTTTTGAACCTTGCGTGAGGTTTTTAGCAACTTCTAGTTGACTAGTTTCTACTACTTTTTTTGAATGGTTTGAACTCTCAAACATGCTTGATAAAGTTGTTTGCATCATTTTATTGTCTTGCAATATCTCATAGAGTTTCTCTTTTGAGCTATTCAAAGAGTTATGTTGAGCAAGAACATGCTCATTTGTTTGATCGATTTTGACATAGCCATAACTCGCATTAAACGCCATTTGCTTACTTTCATTGACAACATTTTCTATAACAGGTTTTAAAGTAGAGACCATTTGGTTAAGATGTGTAAAGAGCATATCTATCTCATTTTTTGTATCTTCTTTATTGTCAAGCTCATCTTTTACAATATCCTCAATGATAAAGTTTCCTTTTTCTACTCTCATTATGACGCTTAAAAGTTTGTTGATACGTGATGAAACAAACTTGCTAAAAAGATAGTGTGTCAAAAGTAAAATTATGACAATATTGATAATACCTGTAAGAATGGTTAAGAAAATATTTTCTTTAATTGCTGTTTTGAAATCATGAAGATCAATTCTTACATCTTCAATAGCGATAACATTACCGGCAGTCCAAGTTGGATGGCACATTTTACATTTATCTTCAGCAACAATAGGACGAGATAAAAGGTAATACTCTTTATTTGCATCAATAACATTTTTTTCTATTTCTTTTAAACTTTTGTCTTTTTGAAAAGTATCTATGAGGTCTGATTCATACTGAGTTGCTTTATTTTTTTCATTCGTTGGAGTTTTGGAAGCTTCTTTAAAAAAGACTTTTCCACCGGAGAGTGTTGTAAATTTGTCAAACACTTCATTTTGAATTATTTGGGGTGTTTCAGTAGATTCATTACTGAAAAATTTTTGATTTCTTGATTCAAGGAGAACATCTGCAAAATTGAGAACAGAAGTGGCTTGAGATTTGAGGTTGATAGTCAAGGACTCTTTTTGCTTTACATAACCATAATAATAAAATACTGCAGAAATAGAAATAAATGCAGTAGCAAAAAGAAGGGAAAACATCGTTGCAAGTTTTAATTTTTTAACATCCATGAAACACCTGTAATTATTGAATTATATAAGGATATTTTATCGAAAAAAGGCTTTTGTTATTTTTAATGATTCGAAATTTTGAGTTTATCTTGAAGGGAAAAGAAAAAAGATGGTGGCGCAGCGGACGGGGCTCGAACCCGCGACCCCCTGCGTGACAGGCAGGTATTCTAACCAACTGAACTACCGCTGCACCTATATTGTCACTGGTGTCCCGTGATGGATTCGAACCATCGGCCACATCATTAAAAGTGACGTGCTCTACCAGCTGAGCTAACTAGACATTTTCTCTCTTTATTGTGAGGGCGAAATTATATTTAAATAGATTTTTTTTGTCAAGGCATTTCGATTTATTTGCGAAAAAAAGTTCCTTGTCAATCTCAAGGAGCATTTTTATAGCGTACAAAGCACTTTGCTCTTGGATATATTTTCGATCCCCTGAGAGTGAAAGCATATGTGTTTTTTCATTTTTTTTACTTCTTGCACTTACATAGACCGTGCCTACAGGTTTTTCTTCTGTGCCGCCCGTTGGACCTGCTATGCCACTCACCGCAACTGAATAGTTAGCGTAGCTGACATTGAGAGCGCCTTCGCTCATCTCTTGGACTACATCCGCACTCACCGCTCCAAAACTTTCCAAATTTGCATGATCCACCGCAAGCCAGTTTTCTTTGAGTGCATTGGAGTAGGTAATAAGTGAGCCGTCAAAGACATTTGAAGCGCCACTTTCTTTTGTGAACATATAAGAGAGTAAACCGCCAGTACAGCTTTCTGCAAAAGTGACTTTTCTTTGTGCGTGACCTAGTTTTTCGATGATATAAGCAGGAATATTGGAAGCCGCAATGATTTTAGAGCTTAAAAGCTGTTTTGCAGAGGAGATAAACTGCGTGATATTTCCATATTTTCTACTTGTTATATCTATTTGTAGCCAGTTTTCTACAATATCTGTAAATTCTATTTTTACTTCATTTGTCTGAGCGATAGGAGAGAGTAGGGCTTTTGCACTTTCTCTGTCTTCACCAAAAAGATGGATCGTCGCATTTAAATTTTCATCATCAAGCAAAAGAGTTGGAAGTGCACAAAGCTCATCTACATGTAAGACATTGATGATACTGTTTTCATAGTTTAAAAGATAGCTTTGATCTTCAAAAACACTACAACGTGAGGGAATAAGCATATTTTCTTTTAGGATTTGATTGTCTGCTGTAACGGTACACAGGAGTTTACCGACAACACTGAAGTTGTGTTTTGTCGTAATAATGAGTAATTTTGCTTCAGATGAGAGCTCACGCTCTAAGTAAAGAAAAAGAGAGTTGTCATTCTCTTGAAAAAAAGTGATCGAATCGATAAAAGCGATTTTTTTCTCGACCTCACGAAGAATATAATTTTTTAAATAACTGTTGTTTGAAAACTTGTTGCCGATAAATAAGAGATTGAATTTCATAGATAAACCTTAGAAAATAACGTTGATGGATTATATCACATCAGTGTGTTTTAATCACTTTAAAGATATAATCCAACAATTTTTAAATAAATAAAAACTCTAATAAATGAGGCCTCAATGGACTATAAAGATACCCTTCTTTTACCTACAACAAATTTTGCTATGCGCGGAAATCTTCCGCAAAATGAGCCTATAAGATACGCATCTTGGTATGAAAAAGATGTTTATACAAAGATGAAAAACAAGCGTAAAGGGAGAGAATCTTTTACACTTCATGATGGTCCTCCATACGCAAATGGGCATATCCACATCGGTCACGCACTCAATAAAATACTTAAAGATATCATCGTAAAGCAAAATTATTTTGCAGGAAAATCTGTACGTTTGACTCCGGGTTGGGATTGTCATGGACTACCTATCGAGCAACAAGTAGAGAAAAAACTTGGCGGAAAACAGAAAAAAGAGTTGCTTGAAACGTCTGAGATCAGAAAGCTTTGTCGCGAGCATGCGGCTTCATTTGTAGATATCCAACGCGGTGAATTTAAACAGCTTGGAATCATCGCAGACTGGGAAAATCCTTATGTCACTATGGACTATAAATTTGAAGCAAACATCTACAGAACTCTCTGTGAAGTAGCAAAAAAAGGGCTTCTTATCGAGAGATCAAAACCAGTTTTTTGGAGCTGGGCTGAGAGAACGGCATTGGCAGAAGCTGAAGTAGAGTACCAAGATAAAGAGGATTACTCTATTTATATCGCTTTTGAACTAAGTGATGATGCAAAAGCAAAAGTCGGCATCAGCGGTAAAGCAGCCGTTGTTATCTGGACGACCACTCCATGGACTATTCCTGCAAATACCGGCATCTCGATCAATCCAGATGAGCAATATGTATTAACGACTGATGGGTATATCGTTGCAAGTAAACTTTATGAAACACTTAATAAATCTGAGATCATAAAAGGTGAAATCGCACAGACTTTTGATGCGCCTGTTTTTGAGCACTTAAAAGCAATCAACCCTTTAAATGGAAGAGAATCGACTTTAGTTTTAGGCGAACACGTTTTGATGGAAAATGGTACGGGCGCGGTTCATACAGCTCCAGGACATGGAGAAGATGACTACCGTGTCGGTCTAAAATATAACCTTGAAGTGGTAATGCCCGTTGATGAAACTGGATGTTATGATGATACGGTTGTAGGACTGGAACTGATCCCTAACGCAGAGGATTTCGTAGGCAAGCATATCTTCAAATCAAACGAAGCGATCATCGAATTATTGGGCGAAAGTGTCTTACATGTAAGCAAATTTTCTCACTCATATCCACACTGTTGGAGAAGTCATACTCCACTTATTTTTAGAGCGACAAAACAGTGGTTTATCTCAGTTGATGGAACGCCTGTAGGCGAGAACAAGACTTTAAGAGAAATAACAACAGATGAAGTAGCAAAGACTGCTTTTTATCCGGAGAGCGGACGTAACCGTCTAAACTCAATGGTTGCAAACCGTCCTGACTGGTGTATTTCCCGTCAACGTGACTGGGGTGTTCCTATCGCGTTTTTCAGAGTAAAAGCTACGGGCGAAGTAGTGTTTGACGAAAAAGTGATGAACTTTGTCGCGATGATATTTGAGATGCAGGGAAGTGACGTTTGGTACTCTATGGATATCGCAGAACTTCTCTATCCGGGAAGTGTTTACAAAGCTGATGAACTTGAAAAAGTGACAGATATCTTAGACGTTTGGTTTGACAGCGGTTCTACTTGGAACGCGGTTTTAAAATCTCGTAATTATGACGCTGGCGAATATCCTGCTGATATCTATCTTGAAGGTAGCGATCAACACCGCGGATGGTTCCAGTCTTCACTTTTCCTAAGTGCCGCAGTGCAACACAAAGCGCCTTATAAAACAGTCCTAACTCACGGTTTTACCGTCGATGCTAAGGGCGAAAAGATGAGTAAATCTAAGGGCAATGTTGTTGCACCTGACAAAGTTATAAAAGAGTTTGGGAGTGAAATCCTTCGTCTATGGGTTGCATCAAGTGACTACCAAGGAGACTTAAAAATCTCTGATGATATCTTAAAACAGATAGCAGAAAACTATAGAAAACTTAGAAATACATTTAGAATCATGCTTGCAAACATCGATGATCTAGAAACGCTTGTCGAGTTTAAAGATATGGGAATTTTAGACAGATGGATTTTAGAAAAAGCGTCTAAAGTCTTTGCAGATGTTATGAAAAATTTTCAAGAGTACAACTTTGTTCAAGCGATGAGCTTACTCAATAACTTCGTCGTAAACGACCTGAGCGGTATCTACATCGATATCACAAAAGACAGACTCTACTGTGATGATAAAAATGATATGCATAGACGTTCAAGTCAAAGTGCATTAGCGATCATCGCAAAATCACTTCTGACTATTGTAGCACCGATACTTACATACACAGCAGATGAGATATTAGAAAACGCTCCAGCGGTAATAAAAGGCGATGCGGAAGATATCTTCGATCTTGAATATGTACCTTTACACCCACAGGGCACTTCGCATGTAAGCGAATCAGGATTTGATGAAGCGTATATGTTAAAAGCAAGAGACGCTTTCTTTGAAGTGGTAGATGCGCTTAAAAAAGAGAAAAAGATCAAAAGCACTTTAGAGGTCGAGATATCTACAGGTTCGAGCATTCTTCTTTCTATGGATGCCACAGAAGCTGAAGACTGGTTTGTGGTTTCAAGCTTAAACAACAACGATGTAGCAGGCGAAGAGCTTGGTCACTTCACAGTAAACGGCGATGAGTTCGTAGTCATAAAAGCGACAAAAGCAAAATGTCCAAGATGTTGGAAATTCCAATCTGTCAGTGAAGAGTGTCTCTGCGAACGCTGTGCAAAGGTAGTAAATGCCTGATTTTACACAACCTATCGAGATGAGTTTCATCATCGAAACAGTAGGTTTCATCTTCATCCTCATCGGTGTAGGAATCGCACTTGTGAAGATGGGAAAAAAAACTAGAAATCCAGAGGGCTGATTAACTTCGCTTTATTCATTTCCGAAACAACATGGGTGTAAATCATTGTAGTTTCAACAGATTTATGCCCTAATAACTCTTGTATAGACCTCAAATCTATACCAGCTTGCAGTAAATGCGTAGCATACGAGTGCCTAAATATATGTGATGTTACTCTTTTGTTTAGGTTTGCTTTTTCTGCTGCTACTTTTATATTTCGTCCAAGTGTTTGAGGATGTACATGATGTCTTCTTTTTTCTTTACTTCTAGGGTCAGTAGAGATTGTTTTCATAGGAAATAAAAATTGCCATTTAGTTTCAAACTGTGAACGAGGATATTTCTTAGCTAATGCGTAAGGTATATAGACACTTCCAAAACCATTTTCCAAATCTTGTTTATGAATCATTTTAATACTTTGAACTTGTTCCAATAACTTTTCTTTTAGTTTTTGAGGGAGAGGAATCGTTCTATCTTTAAGTGATTTAGAATCCCAAATATATATCTTGTCAAATCCAAAGTCTATGTCTTTAACTCTCAAACTTAAAGCTTCATTCATTCGTAAGCCACAGCCATACATCATGTAGACCAACAAGCTATACTCTTTAGATACATTTTGAAGTATAATTTTCACTTCATCCTTGGTTAAAACTACGGGTATATGTTTTCTTTCTTGAGCACGAAGAGCTTGAATATTCCACTCAGATATATCAACACCTAATATTTCTTTGTAAAGAAAAAGTAATGCGCTAAATGCTTGGTTCTGGGTACTAGGAGAAACTTTGTCTTTTGTTGCTAGTTTTGTCAAATATGCTTCAATCTCTATCTTTCCCATTTCAATAGGATGCTTTTTATGATGAAAAAGTATATAGTGCTTTATCCAATGCACATAGGTTTTTTACCCTCAAGGGGCACCTCGTCAGTTGAATAGCTATAGTGCTTAAAGCGTATTTTGTC
>JBBRBK010000075.1:0-9025 GCA_038205935.1 Campylobacterales bacterium | reverse complement strand
AGGGGTTTTGGAGGGAATTTAAAAAGAATTTGCAATTCGTGGGGATTTGTAATGAAATCCCCGAAGTTTGATTTGGTTTGCTTATAATAGGTGGACATATCCTGTTTCTGGTTCAATTGCTATTCGTGAAGAACCATTTGATCCTGTTAACGTTATTATACAAGGATTTCCAGCTGCATCTTTTTGAATTAACATTGAATTTCCTCCATCCATATATGGTCCATCCAATAGGTGTGGACCATCATAAAGTGGGCGTCCTAGATGATCAAACGAAATTCTTAAACCATTTCCATTACAATTATTAGAAAAAACAACATTCGTAAGACCATATTTGTGTCCTAGATTTAAATCATCTGATGCATCACTGTCACCATATGCTACTGTACCAACACTATAGCCACCTGACAGTTTTTTTGACTTATTTAAGGGGTTTAACGCTATTTCATTAACATTTGGAACTCCATCTTGATTGATAGAATCACTATAAACAGTATATGCCCACTGATTATCACTACCATTAGTATTTGCAAAGAAAATTTGCCATCTCGCCTTATACCAAGTCGCATTATTTTGGTCATACTTATCATCCATCAAAGCCAAATGTTGTGTATATCTAATATGTGAAATAAGCTGATTGGCAGCTTGTGAAAGATTATTTTGACCAAATCTTGGAATGAAGACAGCTGAGAGGATACCAATAACAATGATAACGAAGATAAGTTCCATCATGGTGAAAGCTGATTTTTTCATTTTGCTTCTTTAATTATAAAATTGAATAAGTTGCATTGTAACGAAAAAGTAATGTAAAGTAAATTAGAAAAGAGGATATTTTAACAAGTAAAATGACATAAATTTGCTTACATGTAAGAGTCCTTACATGTAAGTAATAAATATAAAAAGAATTACAGTTGTTCTGCTAGTTCCACATTATATAAAATATCATCAGTTGGATGACGGTACATTGGCATACCAAGACGTTTTTCATCTAAAATATGACCAATGAAACCGATAGAACGACCAACTACGAAAAATGCATTTAATGCACCAGCGTCGATGAAACCATCTATGTCAGCTTCAGAGTAACCAAGAGCACGCCACATATCAACCATCAAGATACCGATAGTACCATCAACGTTTAAGATAAGGTTGTCTTTTTTACTTGTAGTCAATTTTTCTACTTCAAGAGCATAATCAAGAAGTGGAGTTGCCGGGAAGTTCTCAGCAGCAAATTTTTTCAAACCGCTTACACGAAGATCCGGATTACGAACTGATTTGATACGGTGACCAATACCAGAAATCGTTTTTCCTTCTCTTTTCATATAGTCAATAAACTCAGCCGGGCTCATACCGTTATCATTTGCATATTTGAAATAACGCGCCGCATCATCAATAGCTCCACCAAAACGTGGACCGATTGTAAGTAAACCAGTTACAAGTGAAGAGATGACATCTTTACCCGCACGTGCTGTAACTTTTGCATTGTGTGCACCAGAAACGGCTGGACCGTGATCTGCAACAGTTTTAATAACAGTTTCGATATATTCAGTAGCCCATTTTGGATAGCGTTTTTTGAACCATAAAAGTGAGATAACATCACCGATGCCAAAACCTGTTTCTGGAGTTGCAACTGAAGAGATTGGGTAACCAGCATACGTTGCTTCATCGCCACGATCATCTGAGATTGTACAGATAAACTCTTTTGCACGGCGAACAGTTGGAACAGTTTTTAGTGCCGGCTCTACGATATCTGTGATGATACCCTCAGCTTTTAGTTTTGCATACACTTCTTTGATCTTATTTGGAAGGTCATTGAAGCTTTCTGGAACAAATATACCAGCTTCAGCCATTGCAGTATTTTTAGCAGCTGCAGTTTCAGCATCAGCGTTTGCGCTTGCACCTGCGTGGCCAAATTGTACGCCTGAACTAAAGTGTTTTGCAATTGTTCCGATACACCAAGCGATGATTGGTTTTTTGATCTGACCATTTTTCACAGCATCGATCACTTTGTACTCTTCAGTACCGCCAACTTCACCAAGAAGAATCATATATTTTACTTCTGGATTGCTTTCCATTCTTAAAAGGTTGTCTATGAAAACTGAACCTACGAAACGGTCTCCACCAATTGCAACACCCTCAGAAATACCATCTGCATTGATAGCGATGATGTTTGAAAGTTCATTAAAAAGACCGCCTGAACGAGTTACAAGTCCACATGAACCCGCGCGGTGAAGTTTAGAGTTTACGATGTTTTCAATAGTTCCACCAACGTTTGCAATTTTAAATGCACCTGGAGAAATACCACCAACAGTTGCAGGCCCGATAACTGTAACACCAGCATCACGAGCTGATTGATTCATCTTTCTTGCAAGTCTCTCAGGAATACCCTCAGCTGTAACCATTACAGTTTTAAATTGTCCTTTAATAGCGATAGCTTCCATCGTTACATCATACGCAGTTCTAAATGAAGCGAAATTTAGTAAAACATCAGACTTAGGGAAAGCTTTTGCTGCTTCGCCAGTTGTACGAAAAACTGGTACCATAATCTCATCTGGACCATAGAAAAATTTCTCAAATTTATTGTTTGAAGTTGGAGCTACGATAGCTGCAACAGATGGTTTTGTACGAGAAATAGTATAATCATAATCAAGCATACGTTGAATCGCGCTTGTGTTGTTATTCCAAAAAATTGCTTGTGTATCTTTACTAAATAGTGCACCCATTAATATCTCCTTACTTCTCTAAAGCCATACGAACGATGTCAGTAACGTGAGTTTCTGGTCCGTAAACTTCTATATATAATCCTAAACGATCTGCAGCTGCTTGAATATCTTTGAGACCTTTTTCATAGTTAGGTCCACCACGACGTACATAAATACGTGTATTGTGAGCTTTTAATTTTTCTGCATACTCTTCAAATGATTGGATGATGCCTGTAAATGTTTTTGCAACATCTGTAAAGTTTGCAATCGCACCACCGATGATTAAAATCTTATCAAGTCCTTTTGGATCTTTATGACGAGTCATCAAGTCAAAAAGTGTATCTGCATAGAATTTTGTTTCGCCCGTTGTTGGTCCACCTGAGTATTCTCCGTAGTTTGCAAGATCTGAAACATTTCCAGAAAGATCAGCAATAGTATCAGCATAAACAACTGAAGCTCCGCCGCCGGCAACCATAGTCCAGATTCTTCCCATTGGGTTTAGAATTGTAAGTTTCAGTGAAGCACCAGATTTTGCATCCGCTTCTGCAATAGCTTTTTCTTCAGGAGACTGATCTTCCATGCCAAATGCAGTCGGATACTCGATGTCGCCCCATGAATCTCTCATCATAAAACCAGCTGTGTCATCTAAACGAGCAACAAGGTCAAGAATTGCCATTTCGTTGTTGTCAAGCATAACGATTGGATTGATTTCTAAGTATGCAAAATTTAAATCTCTGTAAAATTTAAAGAATTGAATTGCAAATGATGCGAATGTTTCTCTATTTGCAGCTGGAATGTCTGAGGGAATATTTGCCTTAACAGCGCGTTCCATATCAGCGTCATTCATGTTAATCGGGATGTGAACTTCGTTTACTTTCTCGTCCCAGCCCTCTTCTACTTCCATACCGCCCTCAGCAGACATATAAAGAACATCATCTTCGCCAACAGTTGTAGCAGAGATGTAATACTCTTGTTCTTGAGAGTGTGGAGTAAATGGCTCAACAATAAAGTGAGTTAATTGACCATGTTGGCCAGTTAAAAGAGTAGTTGTATTTGCCATTTTTGCATCAATCCAAGCAGCAGCATCAGCCAAAGTAACATCACCTGGTTTGTTTGTTCTAAATAAAACCAGATCATTTTTACCACGTTTTCCAAAAAGCATATCTGGTTTTGCAACAAGAGGTTGTTGTTTTAACCATTCAAAACCATGTTCCTCTGCTTTTGCTTTTAATTCAGCTCCACTTGTTACCAAAACAGATTTAAATCCATAATGAAAACCGCTGAAATACTTTTCCCAGTGTTTTGAGAAAATTGCTTTACCGTCGTACTCACGAATCGCTCTTTGAGCCATTGCAACTCCTTAGTTGATTATTTGGGTTTGATTGTAACATAAATTATCTTTTTGAACTCTTGTTTTTATGATATTTGAAGCTATTTATTCTCTTATTTGTTTAGTTCTGTAACATATGCTTGGTACACTTTGGCATCTTTGTATCGAATAGTAACACTTTGTGCGTTCTCACTCATATTATGGGAAAGCTGATTTTTAGTACAATATCCAACTCCGTAGAAGTTTAATCTCGTCTGTAGTTTTTTATCATTTACATCTATACATGTAAGCTTCTTTTCTTTAAGTTTTTGTGCCAAATCTTTTGCTATGTGCATATCATACGCAAAATGTTCTTTTGGATCATCAAGCACACGATATAAATATTTATTGAGTAAAATCGCCGTTGCATTCAAAAATAAAAATAAAAGGGACAAAACAAAAAATAATTTATATGTTCCTCGAAACTGTTTTAGACGCACGCGATAGGAATGATAAAAGGTTTCTCCTGCAAGAGGAAGAGCTAGAAGAATATAAGGAGCAAAATCCTCTAAATGCAGTCTTTGTCTAAACGAAAGTATTAAAGACAAAACAAGTGCGCTCGCAGATATATACCATAAAATATCTTCCTGCGATGTGATGTATCTTCTATATAAAATATAAAATATATAGACAAAAACAATCGGCGTAAATATGGCAGAAGAAATAGCTAAAGTATCTAAAAAATGCCCTTGTGGAAGTCCTGTCGTATCAAATCCAAAAATAAAGAGAGATGATATAAATAATATAATGTTTAATAAGCCAAATCTGTAATCTTTTTCTTTGATAGAGTGTAGAAAAAGCCCCAAATAAAGAAAAATCATACTTGGACTCACAAACCAAAGAATAATCAATAATAAATACCTAAAATAATCATTTCTCTTGTAAAGGTTGAGATATAAAAAGAGTGAAAAAATGACAAGGCCAGCGTCATTGACCACGATAGATGAACTTAAAACTCCCGGTAAAAGGATAAAAACAGCCACAAGCCACAGTCTGTCTCTGTCATACTTTAAATACTGTTTTGAAAGATTAAAAAGTAAGACTGCGCTTGCAAGATGCAGTATTATCATAGGAAGTCTAAGTGCAAAATTATTTTTACCAAGTAGATATAAAGAAGTGTTTTCTATATATTTTAGTAGAGAAAAACTACCATTTAAAACAGTAGTTTCTGCGTAGCTTATTGATAATTGTGAAGTCTCATACAGTAAAAAAAGCGCATCTAATCCTAAAATTAGGAATAAGATGAAAAATTTATTCATAATTTTAAGAAGTTGCCTATGATCTCATAACCAAATTCACTCATAATTGATTCTGGATGAAATTGCACGCCATATATTGGCTTACCTTTGATACGAAGCGCCATAATTTCATTATCATCTATACTATATGCCGTAGGTTCGATGAGCTCTGGAAGCTGATCTTTTTCAACGATCAGTGAATGATATCTTGTCGCACGAAACTGTTGTGGTACTTTTTTAAAGAGTTCACATTCACTGCTTTGCTCCATAATGGAAGTCTTGCCATGCATCATATTTTTCGCACGAACAACATTTGCTCCAAAAACCTGAGCAATACTTTGATGTCCCAAACAAATACCAAATATAGGAAGTTTATCTTTAAAGTAGTCGATTACTGCAAGTGTAACACCAGCGTCATCAGGAGTTGCAGGACCGGGAGAGATAATGATCTTTGCGGGGTTTAATTCTATAATCTGATCAAGTGTGAGTTCATCATTTCGAATGATTTTCAGATCTGCGCCCAATTTTAAACAATACTGGACAATGTTATATGTAAAACTATCATAATTATCGATCATTAAAATCATAAATTTCTCTTTAATAAAATGCTATAAGAGCGCAATTATAGCATTTTATTTTTTACGTAGCACTACTTGTTGTTACATTTTCCAACAGTAAGATCTTTTTTATTTTTCTCAACAAATTTATCGCCAAGACCTTTTACACCCGTTATATCTTCCACTTTTTTAAAGCAGTGACCTTTTCTGTATTCTATAATTGCATCAGCTTTTTTATCGCCAACACCCTTGATACTCATCAACTGATCTTTCGTTGCATTGTTAATATCAACCGCACCAAACAGTAATCCTGCACTAATCGCCAACATTGCTAAAATTTTCATTTTAACTCCTTTTATTTTTATTGCAAAATATTATACAATAAAAAATAGTGACTTTAATTAAGTCTATGTTCAAACTCTGGCACAATCGCTTTGAGTTTTTGAAGTTTATCCTTACATGTAAGCAATTCGTCAATATCACGATTTAATTTTTCTATCTCATATCGACTTGGCGAGGCAACAGTAATAGACTCATACTCAGTTTTAGCATCACTGTCATCTATAAGCAGCTCTTCGTAGAGTTTTTCTCCCGGACGTAAACCTGAAAACTTGATTTTGATCTCACTTTTTCCACTAAGCTCACACATCTTTTTCGCAAGGTCTACAATTTTTACAGGTTCACCCATATCGAGGATAAATATCTCTCCGCCTGTTCCTATCGCTCCAGCTTGAAGTACAAGTTCACACGCTTCATTAATAAGCATAAAATATCTTGTAATATCTGGATGTGTCACAGTAATAGGACCGCCCTGCTCTATTTGAGATCTAAATTTTGGTATCACACTGCCACTGCTTCCAAGAACATTTCCAAATCGTACTGCCACGATATCTGTACCGTTTCCATTCGAGTTTTGAGCATAAAGTTCACAAATGCGCTTCGTTGTTCCCATCACATTTGTCGGTCGCACAGCTTTGTCTGTAGATATCATCACAAACTTTTGTACTTTATATTTTATGGAAATATCGATCACATTTTTAGTGCCTAAAACATTATTAACTATCGCTTCTTCGATATTACTTTCTACAAGCGGAACATGTTTATAGGCCGCTGCGTGAATGACGATATCTGGCTTATGAAGTTTAAAAGTTTGCTCTAACCTCTCTTTATCTGCCACACTTTGCATCACTGCGACTGTCTCGATATTTGTGAGCTCTTCTGTAATAGAGTAAAGATTGTATTCACTATTATCCACAAGGATAAGTTTTTTAGCCCCAAACATCTTACATTGACGGCTTATCTCACTTCCTATGCTTCCGCCCGCTCCGGTGATAAGTACCACTTTATCTTTGATAAATTCAGCTATTTTTTTTGTGTCAAGATCTTTTGGATTTCGAGCTAAAAGATCTTCTATCGTTAAATTTTTTAATGTAGCTTCTTTGTTTGTTAGAGATATCACCCAAATATCCGTGATGCCACATTCTATTAACTGTTGATATATTTCATTGAGCTTATCAATCTCAAAAGCTTTGGCAATGATTACTAAGTCTATATTTTTATCTGTCACTATTTGCGAAAGGTTCTTGATGGTTTCTATCTTCATATTTGAAAAATAAGTTCCAATGATATGTTCATCATCATCAACAACCGAAGCAACAAAATAATCATTTCTCTCTTTTATGATACTTTGAGAGAATGCATTTGCTCCGATGATAAGTGTTTTTTGTAAATCTTTATTGGAATCATTTTCAAGAATAAGGCGTTTTAAAACTCTAAAAAATCCTAAAAAAAGTATAGACAAAGAAAAATCTATGATCAAAACACTTCGAGGAAATGGTGCAAAATATTCTGGAATCATATAATAGATACCCATCATCAAAGGATATGCGATGAGATGTGCATAAAGAATTTTTTTCAAATCACTAAGGGAAAAAAATCTCCATGAAACTTCATAAAGATTAAAATATGCGATCGAACCTATTTTTAGAAAAAGTAAAATTGAAAAAACAAGAAAAAAATGATCTAGATAAGTTCCATCGACAGTAAAGTTAAATCGCAGATTATAAGCTAAAAAAAGTGTTCCAAGAGAGATGAGAATATCAAAAAATATAAAAAATAGTGCTCTTTTTAATGGTGATGGTTTTAAAATCATTTAAACCCTTTTTTGGTATCGACTAATCGCATGCAAACGTATAACAATAGAAGTGAAATTGCAAATGCAATAAAAATATTTGATAGTAAATAGACTAAAGCAAATAAAATAAAATTGACAATCATCGCAGATGAAACGACCTTTTGATGACTCCATCCGCTTTGAGTGAGTCTTTGATACGCGTGTTTTCTATGCGCTTGACTCAACTTCTCTTTGTTTTTCATTCTTCGAAGAAGCGTCAAAGTTGCATCAAACCAAAACACTCCAAAAAGGATAATCCAAATCCAGAAATTTACACTTGCCTCATTTGCATAATAAAGCGTAAATATGGCGACATTGTACCCTAAAAGCGTACTGCCAACATCACCCATAAAGATTTTAGCCCTATGCCAATTCCATACTAAAAAGCCAAGGACTGCTGATGCTAAAACAAGAAAATGAACGTCTCCAAAGAGTATAAACGCAGCCAAAGCTAAAAAAATCGCCTCACTCCCTGCATAACCATCGATTCCATCCAAAAAATTAGACTGTTTGCGCAAGCTCTTGTTGCGTTTACGGCACTCTATTCTCTTGTTGCGTTTACGGCACTCTATTCTCTCAAAACCACCAAGAAAATAGAGTGCCGTAAACGCAACAAGAGCTTGCGCAAACAGTCTAATTTTTGGACTCAGTTCATACAAATCATCTACATAAGAAACGCAGGAGAGCAATATGCCAGCCATAAGGGCAAAATATAATGAAGCGTTCATCTCATCATAAAAATAGAGATACGAAATACCGATAAACCATGTAAACGCAATAGCAATTCCACCACCATGAGGTGTCGGAGTCGTATGAGAACTTCTCTCATTGACATGTGCTACAAGGGATTTTTTGAGTGCATAGTTTTTTATGAGATAAGTGGAGGCAAATGAGAGTAAAAATAGGAGTATATACAGCATCACATTCTATCTTTTAGATTATCATAAACATTATTATTTTCTCTTTTCCCTACGCTTAGCACCAAAACT
>JBBRBK010000074.1:0-9029 GCA_038205935.1 Campylobacterales bacterium | reverse complement strand
CGCTTTTCACGATACCTTGCAAAGCTTTTTCTCTTAAAATTTGATCAGAACTTGTAACAGCATTTAAATAAAGAGTTTTATAATCGTTATAAGCCTTAAACAGATTTCCTGTTTTACTGCTTTTACAAAGAGTGTCTGCTTTTCTTAAAATCTCTTTATTTGATGCCGCGCCTAATAGAGATATACAAAATAATAGTGTTAAAATTGATTTAAACATTTATCTTATTATTCACCATCAACTAGTTTTTCCATTAATTCTTTGACGGAGATCAATTTATCTAAACGATATCCATTTGTTCCAGAGAAAAAGAGTCCAAGTTCTTTATTTCCGTTATATGCATCACTTAAACGGTCTGCAATACAAAACCCGACTGCTTTGGCTTCAACACCGCGATGACAAGGAGCAACACAGTTAGAGATACATTTGATTGCAGGACCTTCTCTTTTTTCAACTAACTCCGTAAGATTCGTTCTGACACCACGCGCAGGATAACCTACAGGAGAACCCATAAGCTGAATATCTTCCTTTTTTGCATTGAGTAAAACTTCTTTAAAATTATCATGAGCATCACATTCAAAAGTCCCGATAAATCTCGTTCCCATTTGAACACCTACAGCACCAAGTGCCATCATCTCTTCAATGTCTTTTTTATCCCAGACGCCACCAGCGGCAAATACAGGAATATTTCCCCATTTTTTCGCCTCTTCAACAACAGGTACTACAAGATTTTCAAGCTGAAACTCTTCCATTTCACACTGCTCATAGGTAAAACCTTGATGCCCTCCACTTTTTGGACCCTCTAAAACAACAGCGTCAGGAAGACGGTTGTATCTTTTTTGCCATCTTTTGCAGATAATAGCCAAGGCTTTTGCAGAAGAGACAATAGGTACAAGTGCAACATCTGGATAATCTTCCGTAAATTCAGGCATATTTGTCGGAAGTCCGGCACCGGTGATGATAATATCAACTCCCGCCTCACATGCATCTCTTACAACACGCCCGTAATCATTGATAGCGTATAAAATATTTGCTGCAAGTGGTTTGTTTCCACATATTTTTCTTGCATTAGTGATGATTGCATTTAAACCCTCTTTTGAGTAAAAATTCTCAACTTCTAGTGGTCTTTGTGCGATAAGACGTTTAGCATAAGCTTTATCTTCATAGTATCCAGTACCGACAGTACTAACAACTCCAAGTCCACCTTCTTTTGAAACAGTGCCAGCGAGCTTATCCCAACTGATTCCTACGCCCATACCACCTTGAATAATAGGCTTTTCTATTAAATATTTTCCAATTTGTACTGATTTAAAACTCATTACTTCACCCTTGCTTTTGCAAACTTTCTTTTGCCAACTTGTAAAATATATTCACCACTTTGCAGTTGAAACTGTTCATCTTCTATTTTTTCTTGGTCAATTTTAACAGCACCTTGCTTAATATCTCTACGTGCTTGCGAAGTCGATGGTGTAAGCTTACATTCGACTAAGGCTTTAGCGATCCAAATAGGCGATTCATTAAGTTCAAATTCTTCGATATCTGTTGGCATCTCATTATTTGCATGCACTCTTTGAAACTCAGTTTTTGCTTCCTCTGCCGCTTCTTTTGAATGAAATCTTTCAATGATCTCTAATGCAAGATCTTCTTTGGCTTTTTTAGGATGTAAAGAACCATTTTCAACGTTTACATGTAAAGCTTCAATCTCACTCAATGTTTTAGAACTTAATAGTTCATAATATCTCCACATGAGCTCATCAGAAACACTTAAAATTTTGCCGTACATTTCATTTGGTTCTTCAGATACACCGATGTAATTACCCAAAGATTTACTCATCTTTTGTACGCCATCAAGTCCTTCTAAAATCGGCATCATTAGTACTGCTTGTTCCTTGCCTATTTCATAAGCACGTTGCAAATGACGTCCCATCAAAAGATTAAATTTTTGATCTGTACCGCCTATTTCAATATCGCTTTTAAGGTGTACGCTGTCATATCCTTGAAGTAATGGATAAATAAATTCACTGATTGAAATGGAAGTTCCGCTTTTATATCTCTTATCAAAATCATCACGTTCAAGCATTCTTGCAACATTGAACGTTGTAGTGAGAGAAAGCATGCCTGCCGAACCAAGAGCATTTATCCAATCTGAATTAAAAACAACTTCTGTCATCTTTGGATCTAAAATCTTAAAAACCTGTTCTTTATAACTTTTAGCGTTTTCTTCTATATCAGCAGCACTCAGTGTTTTACGAGTGGCACTTTTGCCTGTAGGATCTCCGATTTGCGCTGTAAAATCACCTATAAGAAATTGTATTTTTGCTCCATATTTTTGAAAAATTGCCAGTTTTTGCAAAAGTACAGTATGTCCAAGATGAAGATCAGGCGCGGTAGGATCAAATCCAGCTTTTACTGTATAAGTTTGTCCATTTTCATAATAATTTTTTAGTAATTTTTCAATACGTTCATTGTCGATTATCTCGGCAGTTCC
The DNA here is from genome assembly GCA_038205935.1 of Campylobacterales bacterium. Lineage (GTDB taxonomy): Bacteria > Campylobacterota > Campylobacteria > Campylobacterales > Sulfurimonadaceae > Hydrocurvibacter. The sequence continues at coordinate 6,543 of JBBRBK010000074.1, read as the reverse complement.
GCGTTTTATCTCTCTTAAAGCTTCTTCTATCATCTTTGTCCCAACTTTTAATCTTTTTTATATACATCATCTGTTCTTACCAGATTTATGACTTTGACTTTTCTTTCAATTTTACCTTGAAGTTGATAAATATTCGCTTCTAAAGAATGAAAGTCAATCTCGCAATAATGAACATGCTCTACTCCTTCTTTACCTAAAACTATACTAATAATATCAATATCCAATTTTGCCAAGTGAGTCAAAAAGTTTGCCAATGCGCCTTTTTCACTTTGTAAACTCACAATAATATGGTAATGATAAATCTTTTTATCTTCCCACTTAACAAAGACCATTGGCACATTTTCTTTTATCAACTGCAGTGCATTTTGACACATTTTATGGTGTATATGTACCTTTGAGCCATGAAGTATTCCAACAATCGGATCACTCATCTTGGGATGACAACAATAATCAAAAATCAAACCATTCACTGATTTATTACTAATTACTTTGACACCTTGATTAATATACTCTCTAAACTTGAATTTTCTTCTTGTTAAAAAGTTATTAAATCTTTGATTTTTACTCAACTCGTCTACATATTTTGCAATGGTCTCTTTAAGCTGGCTTAGGTCGTTAGGTATTTTCACCCTTGTATCAGTACAGTTATGCTCACTAAACCACTCTTCAACTCTAGAATGGTTCAAATCCATAATAGTTGCAATAATACTCACACTCGTAAGAGTATCGATAAGTTTAAATTTTAAGTTACAAAGGGCCCTCATTGCGGATTTTGCACGTGATGTTTTTACGGCATCGATCCAACTACATCTTGTCACACTCTCTTTTTCAGTCAGTATTCTTACAATGTCACCGTTTTTTAATTCACTCAATAACGAAACTCTATCCTTGTTTAAAAGAGCCGAAACAGCACAATCCCCTACTTTAGAGTGAATAGTATAAGCAAAATCCAAAACCACAGAACCTCTTGGAAGAGCAAAAGCATCTCCTTTTGGAGAAAAAACACTAATCTCTTCACTATAGAGATCATTTTTGATCATCTCATAAAAATCTTCTACAGATTCATTTTGATACTGAAGATTTTGGAGCCAATCTAAACTGATTTCGTTACCGCCATTTTTATATTTCCAATGTGCAGCAACGCCAAATTCCGCAGTTTTATGCATATCATAAGTGCGTATTTGGACTTCAAAAATTATAGAGTTAAAAAATACAGAGGTGTGAATAGTCTGATAACCGTTCTCTTTTGCGATAGCAATATAGTCTTTAAATCTTGAAGCCAAAGGTTTAAAATTTAGATGAATGATACCAAGAATCTTGTAGCAGTCTATCGGATTTTTTGCCAAGATGCGAATTGCAAGAAGATCAAGGACTTCATCAATACTGATCCCTTTTCTTTGCATCTTAAGATAAATAGAATACTTATGTTTTACTCGACTGAGTATCTCAAAGTCCTCTTCACAGTAACCATTTTGAATTAAAAGTTTTGATACGGACTGTTTAAATTCATCAAGTCTTGTTTCAAGCTCTCTATAGTGAGTATGCAAATAGTTATCAATAAAATGTTTTTCTTCTTTAAACAGATAAGAAAAACTCAAGTCTTCAAGCAGATTTTTTAAAAAAGAGATTCCTAGTCTATGCGCAATCGGAACATATACAACTAGAGTCTCTTCAGCTATACGATGCTGTTTATATGGAGCAAGTGCATCGAGTGTGAGCATATTGTGTAGTCTGTCACAAAGTTTGACAACTAAAACTCTTACATCATGAATACTTGCAACCAACATTTTACGAAAAGAAAGGGCGGAAACGATAAGTTTTTCATCTGAGGATGAAGGAATAAGCTCAGCATCACGAATAATGTCGATCTTTGTTAGTCCTTCTACAAGATTAGAAACATCATGACCAAAAAGTTTTTCTATTTCTTGGACTGTTATCACCGTATCTTCGACAACATCATGTAAAAGTGCAGCGATTGCCATTGATTCATCATTTGTAATAGAAGCAACAATAGAAGATACTAAAATGGGATGGATAATGTAAGGTTCACCACTTTTACGAAACTGAGTTTCGTGTGCATGTGTGGCAAAAGAAAGAGCATCTTGCAGCCTTTTTGAAGGTTCAATCTGCTTAAATAGATACTCTATCGCCGAGTCAACATTATGAAGATGTTTGATCTTTTCTATATCTAATCGGTTCAAAAGAATGCTTTAAAATTTATTTTTTTTCAAAGCCTTTGATTAAAACAAGGCCCTCTGCTAATTCCATTAAAGCTAAGTCAGTCGCTTTGATAGATTTTGGATCGATATTAAGTTTACTTGGACTTCCATTTAGAATTTCATCTGCACGCTTTGCTACTGCGATTGCTAAAACATATCTATCTACTCCTGAAATCTCTAACGCTTTTGCTGTTAATTCTTCTACTCTCATTTAAAATCCTTTATTTATTTTATCTAACTATTGAACAGTTTTTCATATTGCCATTAATAATATCAAGCAAATTTCCCGCTTTAAACATATCACATACAACGATTGGAAGTTTATTATCTTTTGCAAGAGCAATAGATGTGTCATCCATAACTTTAATATGATCAGATAACGCTTCATCGTATGTCAAAGTATCAAGTTTTTTCGCATTTGGATATATATTTGGATCTCTATCATATACGCCATCAACTTTTGTTGCTTTAATGATCATTGAAGCACCAATCTCAACCGCACGAAGAGTTGCAGCGGTATCTGTTGTAAAAAATGGGTTTCCAGTTCCTGCTGCAAAAATCACAACGCGACCTTTTTCAAGGTGGCGTACAGCACGACGGTTGATGTATGGCTCGGCAATCTGTTCCATTTTTATAGCCGTTTGCATGCGAACTTGAAGACCTGTATATTCACAAGCTTCCTGCATTGCAACGCCATTGATAACAGTTGCAAGCATTCCCATATAATCTCCAGAAGTACGCTTTATAATTCCATCTTGTGCCGCTGTAACGCCACGGATGATATTGCCGCCACCGATGACAATCCCTACTTCAATGCCTGCATTAATTAAAGATTTAATCTCACCTGCAATATACTTTAAAATCTTGGTATCAATACCATGTCCAGCTTCTCCAGCCAACGCTTCACCGGAAAACTTTACTAATACACGTTTATTGGTCATAAAATACCCTTATATAAAATCTCGCTATTATAGTGTATAGTCGCTTTAAATACTCTTTTAGAAAATCTATTCTACATAATTTAATGGGAGTTTATTGTAACTAAGATACAATATAACCCTAAATTAAATAAAGAATGGAAAGCTTGCATGTACGAAAATAAATTTTTAGATTTTGATATCAATTTAGACAGTTTTATTGATAATCTGACACTTATTATAGATCAAAACAATCAAAAGGTTAATGAAATCTTATCAATTAAAGAGAAAAATTTTACCAATTTCATCAAACCATTTGAGATGATGGATGAACAATTAGATCAATTTTTCACTCCCCTTTCACATATAAATTCAGTCAATAACTCTGAAAAAACACAAGAAATTTATGCAGCATCTCTTCCAATACTTACCGAATATTCAACTGCAATAAGTCAGAATTTAGAGATTTATAAAGCCATCAAAACGATATTTGAAAATGAAACACTGAGTGATGAACAAAAAAGAGTGTGCCAACTCAATATTCAAAATTTTGAACTCAGCGGCGCGCACTTGGATGATACTACAAAAGAGAGATTACAAACTATCCATCTTCAAATAAATGAAATCTCCAATGACTTTTCTCAAAACCTTTTAAATGCTACAAATGAATATGAACTTATTGTCAAGGAAAGTGATGTTGAAGGAGTTCCCCAGAGTGATATTGAAGATTTAAAATTTGAAGAAAACGGAGTAATCCGTTATAAACTCAATCTACAAATGCCAACATATATCGCTTACATGACTTATGGAAAAAATCAAGAAATTAGAGAAGAACTTTACAAAGCTTATACAACAAGAGCACCTCAAAATTCTGAGATTATAGAAGAGCTTTTAAAACTCAAATTTGAAATGGCAAACTTGCTAGGATATAAAAATTTTAGTGAATATTCTATCGCTTCAAAAATGGCACCATCATCAGTAAAAGTGATAGAATTTCTTCAAAAGCTTATAGATTCATCTATAGATCAAGCAAAAAATGAGTTAAATGAGCTTCAAGAAATCACTGAAAATGAGATCAAAAGTTATGATATGGCTTATTACAGTGAACTATTAAAACGTGAAAAATACGACATTGATGAAGAACTGTACAGACCTTATTTTGAAAAGACTTCTGTCATAAATGGCTTATTTGAATTTTTAGAAAAACTTTTTGGGCTTACATGTAAGGAGATCAATCTTCCTTTATGGCACGAAAAAGCGAAAGCTTACGATGTCTACCTCGGAGAAACGCTTAGGGCTAGAATTTATATGGATCTTGAAGCAAGAAAGCATAAAAAAGGTGGAGCATGGATGCATAACTGGCAAACTCACTGCACGAATGAAAATGGCAGTGAACAACTTGCATCTGCATTTATAGTCTGTAATTTTCCAGCATCAAATAAAGATAACCCTTCTCTTCTTCGCCACGATGATATTGTCACCCTCTTTCATGAAATGGGACATACAATCCATCATATTCTTTCAAAAGTCAATGAAAATGAAGTAAGCGGAGTAAACGGCGTAGAATGGGATGCGGTGGAGTTTCCTTCTCAACTTTTAGAAAACTTTGCTTATGAACCACAAGTGCTAAAAATGTTTGCAAAACATCACAAAACAAGTGAAATTCTTCCTGATGATATGATCGACAAGTTGATTTTATCTAAGAATTTTCAATCAGCTCTTTCAATGTTGCGTCAACTTGAATTCTCACTCTTTGATTTCAAACTCCATATGAATGTATATAACAGTGATGAAGTGCAAAATCTCTTAGATTCTATAAGAGAAAAAACGGCACTTATACAACCACCTGCATACAACAAATTTCAAAATGGATTTTCTCATATATTTGCAGGTGGATATGCAGCTGGTTACTACAGCTATAAATGGGCGGAAGTGCTCAGTGCAGACACCTACTTTCAGATAGTTGATGAGGGGATTTTTGGCTCAAAAACTGCAAAAGATTATCTCAACATTGTCTTAGAAAAAGGTGGAAGTTATAGCATGCAAAAACTCTTTATTTATCTTATGCGAAGAGAACCTGATGTGAAAAATCTTTTGAGGTTAAACGGCATTATGTAAATGAAATTTCTACTGCTTTTTTTTCTAATCATTTCAATATCAAATGGAGAAAATGTGATTACAATAGCCACATATAATGTAGAAAATTTATTTGACTTAAAAAAATCTGGATTTGAATATAAGGAATACGTTCCAAATAGTGTTTCGGATTGGAATCAAAAAAATTATGATATAAAACTCAAAAATATCTCAAAAGTCATAAGAGATATAAATCCGGATATTATAGCTCTACAAGAGATAGAATCTTATCAGGCATTTATAGATCTAAAAAATCAGCTAAAGCGTGATGGTCTATACTATCAATATTTTGCTCTCGCAACTGCTAAAAATACAACTGTCAAAGTGGGTGTTTTTAGTAAATATAAGATCATATATAAAAAGGAGATTCCAATCAATGCAACATATCGATATAGAAATATTTTAGAAACTAAGATAGATGTTGATGGCAACGATGTATATCTCTTTACTAATCACTGGAAATCCAAAGCAGGCAAAGAAAGTGAACGTGTCAGATCTGCAAAAAAACTCTATGCAAGAATAGAAGAAATTGGATTTGATAAAAATATCATATTACTTGGAGATTTCAACTCTGACTACGAAGAAGATCAAAAAATAGATAAAAATCATAATGATACGAATGGAAGAACAGGCATCAATGATGTATTGCAGACAAAAGTATTAACACTTCCTGCTGATAGTATAACTCCGCTAAAAGGATACCTATATAATCTCTGGTATGATACAAATAATGATGAAAGATATAGCTACACTTATAAAAAAAAGAAACAAGCCCTTGACAGCATAATAATATCTCCCTCAATGCTTAAGAATAAAAATTTTTATTATAATGGTGGAACTATTGAAAGCTATAAGGCTGAATATCTTATACAAAATAATCAGACATACAGATGGCAAATGAGTAAACAAAAACCTCATAAGCATCTTGGAAAAGGCTATTCAGATCATTTACCAGTTGTTGCAAAATTCAGCGTTATGCAAGGCAATGGAGACAAAAATATGCAAGGTCTTTACTACAATAAATAGCTTACATGTACATCAAAAAAGAGTACAAAGAACTCATAAAAAGTAGCTAATCAAATGCTTTCATACTTAGCAGATTACGCAAAGATAAATATGTGTAATAACATTACATGTAAACAAAGATAATAATAGAGAACTGTTGATATAAAGATTAAAAAGCATAATAAGTAAGATTAGATTGATTAGAAGAAATAAATCCGATGAACTAGGCGGCGACCTACGTTTCCACACCTGAAAGATGCAGTATT
>JBBRBK010000073.1:0-10096 GCA_038205935.1 Campylobacterales bacterium | reverse complement strand
ACGATCTCTTATACGGATATTTTACTTGAAGCTAGCGTGATCGCATTTGGCATTATCATTCTGATTCTTCTTTTGTCTTTTTATTTTTTAAACAGTTTTTCCTTACCATTTAAACGTGTGAATGAAAAACTAGATGAGTTTATCAAAGAATCCATGCATGAGATGAATACGCCTTTAAGTATTATAAACGTTAATGTTGATCTTTTTAATAGCATGCATGAACCAAATAAATATCTTAACCGCATCAAATCAGCTAGTAAGTCACTCTCGACGATCTACAATGATATGGATTATCTTATCAAGCAAAATCGCGTTGAGTATAAAGATGAAATTATTAATCTAGAAGCGTTTGTAAAAGAGCGTATGGAATACTTTGAACTAATTTGCGAGCTTAATAGTATCACTATGACATTGCATCGGACTACTCAAACTCAAATATTCTTTAATCCCACAAAGCTACAAAGACTTTTAGACAACACGCTTTCAAATGCAATAAAATTTTCGCATAAAAATGGAAAAATCAATGTTTACATCAGTAAGAATGAAAAAGATGGAATTTGTCTTACTATACAAGATTATGGTCAAGGCATGAAACATCCCGAAAAGATTACAAATCGATATTACCGTGAGCAAGAAAATAAAAATGGATTTGGAATTGGTATGAATATTGTCAAATCAATTGTCGATAAAAGTGATATAACCATGGATATTCAATCAACTTATTTAAAAGGCACTACCGTTACTTATGTTTTCAATAAATCTTTATTGATTGATAAAGTAACGTGAGAGGGAAAAATCTATCTTAAATTTAGTTATAAACTATCATCGTTTTTGCAAATATTTATTTTATGAACTCAACAACTTCATCAAAGGAAAGTCTTAACTGTTGAGGTTGAACGTTGAGTCTATATCCAAATGGCAGAACCATTGATAATTGATACTTTGTAGTATCAAGTCCTAAAATCTCTTCTACTTGTTTTTTGTCATACCCTTCGATTGGACATGAATCTATCCCAATGCTCGCACCCGCAGTCATCATATTTGCTGCAGCAATGGCAGTTTGTTTTGCCGTCCATGCATAGATCTTTTCATCACTGCTTAAAGTTTCTTTTAAATGATCCGCGTAGAGCTTCATGTAAAAATCTAAACTTTCTTTTGGCATCTCACGTCTAGCAAATCTTTTTTCAACTTCACCAGATTCTACTTTGACACTCTCTATTCCTGCTAAAACAACAACCAAATGAGAACAGCTTGTTACTTGCACTTGATCCCAGCAAGCTGGTCTTAGCTTCGCTTTTAACTCTTCATTTGTGATCACTAAAAACTTCCAAGCTTCCATACCAAAAGATGATGGTGATTTTCTGCCAGCTTCTAAAATAAACCTGATATCTTCATCAGAAATTTTTTTTGACTCATCAAACACTTTACATGCATGTCTAAACTCCATAGCCTTCATAAACTCATTTTTCATTTTCATTTCCTTATATTATTTTTTTATGCTTTTTCTAGTATTTCCACGATAGTTTTAACCGGATAAAGCGTTTCCATTCCCCAAACTTTCGCTAAACCATTTGCATTTATTGCCAACGCTTCTATAGCATCTCTTGGAATATCAAGTTCTTTTAAAGTAACAGGCGCGCCAATCTTAGAAAACCAGTTTTCCAGTTTTTCTATCCCTATATTTGCATCTTCTGTCCCAAAAATCTCTTTTGAAAATCTTTGAAATTGAGTGATATTTTGCTCTTTATACCATTTCATCCACGCAGGTATCACGACTGCTAGTCCTGCACCGTGGGCTACATTGTATAAAGCAGAGAGTGAATGTTCTATCATATGATTTGGAAAACTTCCGCCATCAGTTCCCGCTGGTGTTAAGCCGTTGAGTGCTTGAATTGCAGTCCAAGCAAACTCTGCTCTTGCATCATAATCATCTGGATTTTCGATGAGAATTTCAGTCGTTTCCATAACAGTTTTGATGATCGACTCCACGATTCTTGAGTTAAAGTGAGGATGAACGCTCGCTGTAAAATATACTTCTATGGAGTGAGCGATAACATCAACCGCTGAATATGCCAAATATTCAGGAGTGACGGTTTTCATCAGTTCTGGATTGATAACAGAAAGCACAGGATTGACTAAAACAGAACCGATAGAATATTTTTGTTTTGTATCATCATTTATAATGACGGAATTTCCATTCATTTCACTCGCAGTTGCTGAGAGTGTCATAACCGTAAACACTGGTAAAGCTTCGTTTATTTGCGCTTTGTTGATAAAAAAGTCCCAAACGTCACCATCATATTTAGCTCCCGCGGCAATTGCTTTTGCACTATCAGCAACAGAACCGCCACCTACACCTAAAATAGCTTCAATTTTATGCTCTTTAGAGAGTTTAATACCTTCATTTACTTTACTAAGAAGCGGATTGCTCACAACTCCACAGAGTTCAACAAACTCAATATTACTTTTGTTGAGTGAGTGTATGATTTTGTCATAAAGCCCACTCTTTTGAATACTTCCTGTTCCATACAAAAAGAGAACTTTTTTAATACCTGCTTCTGCTAAATAGCTACCGATATTATTTTCTTTCTCTTTTCCAAACTCTATTTTTGTCGGGTTGTAATATGTAAAGTTGTTCATTCAGTCCTCTTTATTTTAGTTATGTGAGAATGTTATAGTAAACATACTTAAATATCTCTTACTATACTAAAGGTAAGTAATAGAAATTATATTCTATTATGATATAATAAACTAATAAAAGGATGAAAAATGTATTGTATCGACGATAAAGAGTATACATGTCCCGTTTCTATCACTATGGATATCTTTAATGATAGATGGAAATTAGCTATTATCTGGTATTTACTTGAACATGATAAAAGATTTAAAGAGTTACATGAAGATATTAGTGATATTACGCAAAAAACACTCACCATAAAATTAAAAGAGCTAGAAGCAAAAAAAATCATTAATAGAGAAGTGTTCGCAGAGGTTCCACCTAAAGTGGTATATTCCCTCACTCCAATAGGCTTAAAACTACAGCCTATGTTGCAAGCCATGTTTGAATGGGGCATAGATTATGTGAAAGAAAATGGCAAGATTATAGACTAAACTCGTAATATTTGTGCGATTTTAGTACTATACTTTTACTCTTTATTTAGAGATTGGAATTGTATACATATTATTTCACTTGAGAGTCATCTTGTCATACTAGGAAGTTTCAATGATTAAAGCGATATTAGCATTTATAGTTCGATCACTATTTCGAGTAAAAGTGCTAGGTGAGTTTAAATTAGAGGAAGAACATACAGTTATCATCGTAAACCATCAGTCATTTTTAGATGGTTTACTCGTAGGCTTGGTACTTCCTATTTCTCCTGTTTTTATCATCAATGCTGATATCGCAAAACAGCTTTGGGTTCGTATGTTTTTGTCACTAAGTGATTACCTCGTTATTGATCCTTTTAAACCGATGGCTATAAAATCAATCATACGACTTGTTGAGAGCGGTCGTCCTGTTGTTATTTTTCCCGAGGGAAGGATTACGACAACTGGAAGTTTGATGAAGATTTATGAAGGTTCGGCTTTTGTTGCTGTAAAGGCTGAAGCTTCTGTCATTCCTGTCATTATTCAAGGTGCAAACTTTAGTCACCTTTCACATATGCCCTTAGGACATCCAAAATACTGGTTTCCCCAAATTACACTTACATATTATCCTGCAACACATATTGAGACCTCAAAAGAGGGAACATCACGAGAACGCCGTGCTCAATCAGGTGAAGCGATGCGTATATTGATGCAACGATGCATCTATGAATCACGTAAAAGGAATGATCTCTTTGGAAGCTTTTTAGATTCCATATCTTTATACGGCTCATCTCGTAAGATCATTGAAGATATAAAACAGATCGAATACACTTATCGTAAATTTTTGATGCTCTCTTTGGGATTAGGAAGACTTATGACGCGTTATAGTCAAGAAGATGAAGATATCGGTGTGCTGATGCCTACTGCTGTTGCTACTTTGGCTTTGATACTAGGACTTAGCAAAGAAAAACGCATACCTGCTATGTTGAATTTTACGGCAGGTGTAGATGGCTTACAAAATGCAATCATCGGCGCTAAGATCAAAACTATCATTACTTCTCAAGCATTTGTAGATCAGGCAAGACTCGCGCCTAAACTTGAGGCACTTCAAAATGTTAAAATTATCTATCTTGAAGAGCTCAAAAACGAGTTGAAGCTGTGGGATAAACTCATCATTTTTGTGAGTTCTTTCTCCTTCATTCGTGCACAATATCTTCATCAAGATCCAAAATCTCCCGCGGTTATTTTATTTACCTCAGGCACGGAAGGAAAGCCAAAAGGGGTAGTACTCTCACATGAAGCTCTTTTGGCAAATATCTTTCAAATCCGCTCCATTGTTGATTTTTCCACGGATGATAAGATGCTTAATGCTCTGCCGATTTTTCACTCCTTTGGACTCACGGCGGGTTCTCTTCTTCCCATACTCAGTGGAATGAAGCTATTTATGTATCCTTCACCTTTGCATTATCGAGTGATTCCAGAGATCGCTTATGATCGCTCATGTACGATTTTACTTGGAACGAGTACATTTTTATTCAATTACGCAAAAAGAGCCAATCCATATGATTTTTATCGTCTGCGGTATGTGATCGCCGGTGCGGAAAAACTTTCTGATTCAGTGCGAGAGTTATGGTGCGATAAATTTGGACTGCGAATCTTTGAAGGATATGGTGCGACCGAGACGGCTCCCGTCATTGCGGTTAATACCCCGATGGCATATCGCCGTGGAACTGTCGGTCAGCTACTTCCAGGCATTGAGTATAAACTCATAAGCGTTGCTGGAATAGAAGAGGGCGGAGTCTTACATGTAAGGGGTGCAAACGTTATGAGCGGATATTATCGCTCAGAGCATCCTGGAGAGCTAGAACCGCCCGTATCAAATGCTGGAGAGGGTTGGTATGATACCGGAGATATCGTTACGATCGATCGTGAAGGTTTCATTAGCATTGTCGGACGTGTAAAACGATTTGCAAAAGTTGCAGGGGAAATGATCTCTCTTGAATCTGTAGAAAAATTAGCCCTTAGTGCATCTCCAACATTTTCTCACGCCGCATCATCTCAGAGTGATCAGCTTCGTGGAGAGGCGATAGTCTTGTTTACGACAGATCCATCATTAGCTCGCGATATTCTTACTCAGAGTGCAAGATCACAAGGGTATCCGGAAATTGCAGTTCCCCGTAAGATAGTTCATATTGATGCGATTCCATTACTAGGAACAGGGAAAACTGATTATGTCACTCTAAAAACTATGGCAAGCGAAGCTTAATGAGCAATCCATTTTCTCTGCTGAAAACTTCAAGATTTGCTCCTCTCTTTGTAGTTCAGTTTTTAGCGGCATTTAATGACAATCTTTTAAAAAATACTCTTGCAATTATCCTTACATTTAAAGCCGCCGAATGGACATCGATTTCTGCTGGTTTATTGGCTCCATTGGTTGGTGCTATTTTTATTGCTCCATTTTTCTTCTGGTCAGGATTAGCAGGAGTCTTAGCGGATAAATATGACAAAGCAACTCTGACACGCTATGTCAAATTGTTTGAGATCCTCCTGATGCTTGTTGCGACTATAGGATTTGTATTGCACTCATTTGGATTACTTTTAGGCGTCATCTTTGGCATGGGACTGCATTCAACACTGTTTGGCCCAATCAAGTATGCTATTTTGCCGCAGCATTTACATGACGAAGAGTTGATTAACGGTAATGCCTTAATAGAATCAGCGACATTTGCATCTATCTTGCTAGGAACTATTATCGGTGGAATACTCTCAGGATATGAAAAGGGCGGAGAGATTGCTGGAATTGGAGGTATGTTCATCGCTTGTATCGGCTATATCGCAAGTCGACAAATTCCTAGTGCTCCTTCATCGCAGCCAGAGTTAACACTTTCATACAATTTTTTTGCTCAGACCTTTCAATCAATCGTTTTAGCACGAAGAAATCAGATTGTATTTCTCTCGATTTTAGCTATCTCTTGGTTTTGGTTATACGGGGCATTATTGCTCTCACAGTTTCCTGCGTTGGTCAAAATAATCTTGATGGGAAGTGAGGCTACGGTAACATTGATACTCAGCCTTTTTACAGTGGGTGTTGCAGTTGGATCGATTTTGTGTGAACAGTTGAGTCATCATAAAGTCCGTCCCTCTTTGATCTTGATCGGTGCGGTTGGAATGTCACTGTTTGGGATTGATTTTGCGTTTGGTGTACAACATTTTCACGCAGTTGGTCTTTTAAATTCCAATCCCTCGTTTTGGCATATCCTAGCTGATCTTGTGTTGATCGGAGTTTTTGGAGGATTGTACAATGTACCGCTTTATACCTTGATGCAAAATCAAAGTGACACCCAAAGTCGCTCACGTATTATTGCCGCGAACAATATTTTAAACGCGCTCTTTATGGTTATTGGTGCTGTGGGAATAATGGTACTTTTGAGTTATGGATGGAGTATTGCCGATGTTTTACTCAGTGTTGCTGTGTGTAGCTTAGTCGTTACAGTTATCATTTCAATGATGATTCGAACAATATATTTAGACAAATAATCTCCAATCTTTGAGCTATGGGTTCTTTAAGAAAGGTTGTTCATGTGAGAGTCTTTTTTGGCTAAGGTATTGTTTAGGATAAAAAAGTAGGTGTATGATTAGAGATAATACTATACAATATGTTTATGAGATGGAAAAAAATAAATATATGCACTAACAAAGACTACACGGATGGATCCTCTTTTTGGAAAAATTTCATCATTCGAATGTGGGTTCATTGGTGCATAAAAGCTATAGGGACAATGGCTTTTATGGGGGCATTTTTTTCTGCTTATTTTTATCTCCTTAAAAATCCTTTTTTTGACATTGCCCCGATGCCATATACCGTAGTTGATAAAATGGTCGGATTTACCCCTTCGTTTCTTTATTTATATCTTTCATTATGGGTATATGTTTCATTGGTACCAGCATTGATGGAATCTAAAAATGAACTATTTCAATACGGAATTTATATAGGTGCTCTCTGTATTGGTGGAATAGGAATCTACATGATTTTTCCTACAATGGTTCCCAAGATTGATATTAATTGGAGCCTTTATCCTGATTTTACTTTTTTGAAAACAACGGACATGTCTGGAAATGCATTTCCTTCTTTACACGTTGCAACGGCATTTTTTACCTTCTTTTGGCTGAACAGACAGTTGAAACAAATGGGTGCGCATTCGATAGTTTTAGGGATTAATATCTTATGGTGCATAGGAATTATTTATTCGACGATGGCAATCAAGCAGCACGTTTTTTACGATGTTCTAGGAGGAATTGCTCTGGGTGGTTTTTTTGCTTTCGTTACGTTAAAATATCATCTAAAACGACTTAAGGTCTTAGTATAGTTTTTGAATTCATTTCAATAGCATAGGTGTCCATACGAACAAAACTAGCGGCAAATTCTTTTATAAGATGTTGAAGTTTTTGTTCAGTTCCATCAATCCCTTGATAATGAAAATAGCTATCTATACGTCCCAATTTAAGACGTGGTGCGTAGAGGTCAATTTCTCTGGGATGAAGGTAAATAAATACGCTTTCTCCTGCACGATTTTTCTTCTTGATCATCTGTTTAATAAGCCATGTCGGAAAAAAGCGGAGATAGCCTCCCCCTGCAAATCCGACATGATTTCCAAAAAGGTTCATGACGCTTTGAGGAATCTCTAGTACGCTTGCTTGGGTAGGGTAGTGGGGGTATTGCGGAAAGTTTTCGATTCCAAACAGTGAGTTTTTGGCGGGATAGACAGAGGAAGAATACAAAAATCCCTCTTCTTCTAAAATTTGATAAAACCATGGCATGATGCAGCGTTTGATCGACCATGAAGGAGCTCGAAATCCGACTACCGCTTCACCTGTAATTTGCGCAAGAATATCTGCAGATTCACGTAAATCACGTCGGAATACTTCGGGCTGCATTTGATAGATGAGTTTATGAGAACAGCCGTGAGAAGCAATTTCGTGTCCGGCATTGAAAAGTGCTCGTACGATGTGGGGTTTTTGTCGAGCGACATCCCCTAATATAAAACAAGTTGAATAGACATTATACTCGGCACACACGTCAATTAATCGATTGACATTGGCTTCGAGATTTGTCTCATCGGAGCGGTAAGATAAAGGATCGATTCCTTCATAATTTGCATGAAACCACTCTTCAATATCAAACGTCAAAAAATTTTTAATCATTTGTATCCTTTCATCCAATGTGTCGTAAAAGATAATTTTTTGCAACTATAATTGAACTTTATCAAAAAATAACCAAGAAATAACTAGCTTATTATAGTATCATTACTATATAAAAAAAATTTATAGAAAGTAATCGTAATTTATGAATAGCATATTAACGAAAAAACTTTACACACATATGAAAAAAGAGGAAAATTTGGCCGCCGTCGTCTTGGCAACCGAATTTCATCCGGTATTTATGGCTCATTTCGAAGGGAACCCGATTCTTCCTGCTTTTTTGCAAGTGGATATCGCCGCTGAAATATTTTGCTTACATATTTCTGGAATCATCCGTTCGAAATTTATGGAACCTCTCAGACCGAATGATCAATTGCTCGTTTACTGCGAACAACACCCAAAGGGAATGAAAGTAATATGGAGCAAAGAAGGAAAAACTGCCAGCGAGGTTTTACTTGAAATTGAATAATATTTGCATCCTGATTCCAGTTTACAATAATCCATCAACGATTTCTAGGGTGATAGATGAGGTACTTGCCTATAAACTTCCCATTATTGTAGTGGATGATGGTTCGGATATTGAAGTTGCTTCACTGATATCCTCAGAGGTCACAGTCGTTCATCATGATATCAATCAAGGCAAAGGGGTTGCTCTTAGAAGCGGCGCCCTCAAAGCGTATGAAATGGGCTACCGTTTTTGCTTAACGATGGATGGGGACGCTCAGCACTTTGCTACAGATATCCCTAAATTCTTAGAAACGTTTCGTGAAGATTCCAATGAAATGATAATTGGAGTACGAGATTTCGAAAATTGTAATCCTCCTAAATCATCCGTGATTGGACGACGAATAGGAAATTTTTGGGTATGGGTTGAAACGGGCGTTTGGGTTAGCGATACTCAAACAGGATTTCGCCTTTATCCAATCGATTTTTTACGGTATCCATCAGGAACACGCCGTTATGAGTTTGAAATTGAAAACCTTGTCCATTTTTTATGGAATGGAGGGAAAATCCGTGAAGTGGGTGTTAAAACGCTTTATGATGAGACACGTGTCACTCATTTCGACAAATTGAAAGATAATTTTCATATGATCGTTTTGCATACAAAGCTGGTATTGCAACGCATTTTTTTGCTCAAAGGCATTTTAAACTAACAAGGAGAAACACATTTATGACCATTACTATCAATGACCAATTTATACCTTTTGACAACGTAGCGCAGGCTACATTGGTATTATTGGATACTGGTGCATTATTCAAAGAGCGCATTGCCGCAGCCCAAACACTACTTTTAAAAGAGATTAGTGAGGGAAATCCGATCTACGGAGTAACGACAGGATACGGAGATTCAGGAAAAAATTATCTTGCATACGAAGATGCTCGAACATTACAGGTTAATCTGTATCGTTTTCATGGGTGTGGAGTGGGAGATATACTCTCGGAAAAAGAGATTTTCAATATTGTTCTTGTGAGATTAATAAGTATCTCAAAAGGGTATTCTGGGGTGAGTATGGAATTACTTGAAGCGATGCTAAAACTCCTTGAACATGGCATTTTTCCGGCAATTCCATCCAAAGGCTCGGTTGGAGCCAGCGGTGATTTGACTCCACTGTCGTATATTGCCGCAGTGCTAGCAGGAGAGCGTGAAGTGATTTATCGCTCAAAGATTCGACCAGCAGCAGAAGTGTTGCATGAATGCGGTCTTGAACCTTATGTTTTTAAACCAAAAGAAGCGCTTGCGATTATGAACGGTACTTCGGTTATGACGGGGATCATGGTTGTACAAATTGAATATTTTGAAAAACTTTTG
>JBBRBK010000072.1:0-10394 GCA_038205935.1 Campylobacterales bacterium | reverse complement strand
GGTTCAACAACCGCACTCATCACCCCATTTAAAAATGGAAAACTTGATGAGAGCTCTTACGCAAAATTAATACAACGTCAGATCAACAACGGCATTGACGCAGTTTGTCCTGTTGGAACTACGGGAGAGAGCGCGACTCTTACTCACGATGAAGATAGAAGATGTATGGAAATTGCCGTAGAAGTTTGTAAGGGCACAAATACAAAAGTCCTCGCAGGCGCTGGAAGCAACTCAACAGCTGAAGCGATACAAACAGCAAAAATGGCGCAAGAGTGCGGCGTAGATGCTATCTTTTCAGTTGCTCCTTACTATGTCAAACCTTCTCAAGAAGGACTTTATCAACACTATAAAGCCATAGCTGAGTCAGTGCCTGATATGCCATTTATGCTTTACAATGTTCCAGGTCGTACTGGTGTGGATATCTTGGCAGATACAGTCATAAGACTCTTTGATGATGTAAAAAATATTTACGGGATCAAAGAAGCTACTGGAAGTATTGAGAGAACTATAGAACTTCTTTCACGCAGACCTGATCTCAAAGTTTTCAGTGGCGATGATGCAATCGACTACCCTATTCTTGCAAACGGTGGAGCGGGTATCACTTCTGTGACAAGCAACTTACTTCCAGATTTAAAAAGTGAACTTGTTAGACTTGCCCTTGCTGGTGACTTTGCAGGAGCAAAGGCGATTAATGATATGCTTTACCCTATCAATAAAGTGCTCTTTGTAGAATCAAATCCTGTTATGATAAAGGCAGCTATGTATGTGGCTGGACTTATTGATACCCTTGAATACAGACTGCCTCTTGTCCCGCCAAGTGCTGAGAATTTGACAAAGCTAGAAGCTGTTATGAAAAACTATACGATTAAAGGATTGTAATGATGAATGGAAAGACTCTATTTATAAGTGGCGGAACTCGTGGAATCGGGAAAGCTATCGTTTACGCTTTCGCTGCTCAAGGGTGTAATGTTGCATTTACCTATGCTTCAAGTGCTGATGCTGCAAATGAGATCGTTGCAGATGTTGAAGCAAAATACGGTATTAAAGCGAGAGCATATCTGCTCAATATTTTAGAGCCTGATACATATAAAGATGTTTACACACTTTTTGATGCTGATTTTGACCGTCTTGACTTTTTTATCTCAAATGCTATCATCTCTGGCCGTGCGGTTGTCGGTGGATTTGGTCCATTTATGCGTCTCAAACCAAAAGGTTTAAATAATATCTATATTGCAACAGTTGATGCTTTTGTAGTTGGCGCACAAGAAGCGGCAAAACGTATGGAAAAAGTGGGTGGTGGAAGCATCATCAGTATGAGTTCTACTGGGAACTTGGTTTATACTCCAAACTATGCAGGTCATGGAACGAACAAAGCGGCAGTCGAAACGATGGTTCGTTACGCGGCAGCTGAACTTGGCGAAAAAGGGATCCGTGTTAACGCAGTCAGTGGCGGTCCAATTGATACAGATGCATTAAAAGCATTTCCAAATTATGAAGAAGTAAAAGAAGAAGTAGTAAGGCGTTCACCACTTAGCAGAATGGGTGAAGCCCAAGATCTCACTGGTGCATGTCTATTTTTATGCTCAAGTGCATCTTCTTGGATGACAGGTCAAGCTATCGTAATTGATGGTGGAACAACATTCCAATAAAAAACGAAAGGCCTACCAGCCTCTTGTTATAGCGTGACAATGCGTACAGCTCTGAACTACACCAGAGTAAGCATCTGAGGCATTTACAGTACTGTTTTCATCAATGAAATCTTTCATTTTAGCAAGATACATATTTAAATTTTTTGCACTTATATAAGCGATTGTTGCATATTTTTTCTTCTCTTTTGGCAAAATAGCTTCAGCACATTTTGCATCTTGAAAGATACTATTTTCTTTTTGAATCTTTGTAATACCACTTAAAATTAATTCTTTTTTATTATATAAAAATCCATCTTGTATAAGAATCATTCCATCTCTCATATTTTTCATATTTAAAGGAATATCCTCGCTTGCTTGGACTCCAATAGCACCCAATAAGCTTAAACTTATCAACAGTTTTTTCATATAATCTCCGTACTCATTTTGATTTTGGTATGCTATCAAAATTCACATTAAAAAAAACGCCAAATCAAGTCCAAATAAGTAAGAACCCGCTAAAATTGCACATAAAAACAGATAAGGACTTTTTTGTTAAACCTACCAAATTTTTTAGCCTCTTTACGAATTTTGATTGCTCCGATTATGTTTTGGGTGATCCTAAATCCTGCAATTTTTACAGATAATGGATTTGATATCAGTTGGAACTATTACGCAGCTGCCCTGCTCTTTGTTCTTGCTTCTGTCACAGACTTTTTTGACGGTTATATCGCAAGAGAATGGAACCAATCCACAGTACTCGGTGCCATCATTGATCCACTTGCAGATAAAATGCTTACAATCGCGGCATTTTTAGGGCTTATGATGAGTGGTGAAGCTTCAGTTTGGGCTATCTATATTATCATCATTCGTGAGCTTTTTATCACTGCTCTTCGCACAGTTGCTGTGAGTGAAAATATCAGTGTCAAAGCATCATTTGCAGGAAAAGTAAAAACAGTTTCTCAGATGATCGCCATTGGTTTTATGCTTATGCATTGGCCTTATGCCGTGCCACTTTTGTGGATAGCCGTCGCGCTTACGATTTACTCAGGCGCTGAATATGTTTGGAGCTTTAGATCTGCCATATTAAAAGGGAGTAAATCATGAGTTGGTTAGTCGCATTACTTGTTTTATCGGTACTGATATTTTTTCACGAATTAGGTCATTATAGTGTTGCCAAATTTTTCGGCGTTTATATTGAAGTATTTAGCATAGGTTTTGGCAAGAAAATTGCCTCATTTCGTATGTTTAATACTCAGTGGCAAATTGCCATATTTCCTCTTGGCGGTTATGTCAAGATGAAGGGTCAAGATGATACGGATCCTACACAAACGAGCCAAGACAAAGATAGTTATAACTCAAAAACACCTCTTCAAAGAATCTTAATTCTTCTCGCTGGTCCTGCTGCAAACTTTATTTTGGCTTTTGTTTTATATATCTTTATCGCGCTTGGTTCTCCAGGAATTTTATCTCCTATTCTTGGTGGGATTGTGCCCTCTTCTGCAGCTTCACTTGCAGGACTTGAGTCAAATGATACCATTACAGCCATCAATGGCGTAACAATTTCCACATGGAAAGAGATGTCTGATATCATTGCCGCAAATAAAGGTGAAACTCTTAATTTGACTCTTTTAAGAGCAAATCAAAGCTTACATGTAAGCCTCACTCCAAAGCTTACAAAGACAACAAATATGTTCAAAGAGAATATCTATAAACCGATGATTGGTGTGGGAAGTGCGGGCATCACACACCCGTTATCTCTCTCGCCACTTGCTGTTTTAAACTATGCAACTGAGCAAACGGTATTTGCTTCGACGATGATCTTTCAAGGGGTAAAAAAGCTCATAATGGGCGATGTTCCAGCTAAAGAGATGGGCGGAGTGATCTCTATCGTAAAGATCACTTCTGATGCGACGGCGCAAGGCTGGATGGCGGTTTTCTTTTTTGCCGCTCTTATCTCTGTAAACTTAGGTGTTTTAAACCTTTTTCCTATTCCCGCACTTGATGGCGGACATATCATGTTTAATCTTTATGAACTTATCACAAGACGCGCGCCGAGTGAAGCGATGCTTGTTCGTTTAACCGTCGCTGGCTGGGTCGTGCTCTTTGGCTTGATGGGACTTGGGCTTTACAATGATATTAACAGATTGATAGAGGGCTAAAAATGACACAATTACAATACAAACTCCACATAGATTCCATTATCACTCGTGTAGAAAAAGCAAGACTGAGTGTAAGCGAACACCATATTGTAAAAATAGTCGCGGTCAGTAAATACTCAACTTCTGCGGAAATAAAAGCCTTATATGAAATAGGTCAACGTGCTTTTGGAGAAAATAAAGTCCAAGACTTAGAGAAAAAAGCAGAAGAACTTGACGCACTTCCTCTTGAGTGGCATTTTATAGGCAACTTGCAAAAAAATAAGATCAATCATCTCATAAAAGCAAATCCTTTTCTTTTTCAGTCACTTGACTCTTTAGAACTAGCGCTTGAACTCGATAAGCGTTTAGAAAGTAATGGCATAACAATGGACGCCCTGCTTCAAATAAACTCAGCGTATGAAGAATCAAAATCGGGTGTATTACCAGAAAATGCGATAGAAACTTACAATGAGATTCGCTCTACATGTAAGCATATAAACCTCAAAGGTGTGATGAGCATTGGGGCTCATTCTGAAGATAGAGAAATCATCCAAAAAAGCTTTGAGAAGACACATAAAATTTATACACAGTTAGAAGGTGCAACAATTTGTTCTATGGGTATGAGTGGGGATTTTGAGCTTGCTATAAAATGCGGTTCAAATATGGTTCGCCTTGGCTCTTTGATGTTTAATAAGTAGAACTTTTCTACTTATTTTCACCAATCTTTCTCGCACTTAAAAAAAGATAATCTTTCCCCGTTACAACCACTCTACATTTTTTCTGCTGCAAATATTTTTTACAAAAATGGATATCTTTAAGCACTAAACTCATCTCACTAAATTTATAGTTTGGAGCTTTTGCACCATAAATCATCTCGCCATCTATCCATCTGCAATTTGGAAATCCCAGTATGATAGAACCGCCCTTTTGAAGGTAGTTTTGATACAAATTCATAAACATCAGATTAAAATCTATACTGCTACTTTGAAGTGTTCCAATGGAGATGATAAGATCAAACTCTCCGAGATCAAGTTCATCCAAAGCATTAATATCATGCGTGATAAACTCTACATTAGGATAGGCAAAGTTCTCGTTTGCGTACTCTATAGCCGAAGCAGAATAATCGATGCCGACAAATTTTTTCTCTTCAAACTCCTTACATGGTAGCATCTCTTTGAGGATAACAAATTCATCTGCTTTATTGATACCAAGATTTAAAATTCTCATTTTTTCTTTGATATTGACAAATCTCAGAGCTTCTTTGTAATGATACAAAAAGCTAAACTGCGCTGTTTTATCAATCTTGAAAAACTCGCTTTTTACGCCATATTTTTCATGACTTTGCTCAGACTTGTGAAATGAACTTTCTCTATGAAGCTTGTAAAAGCGTAAAACTGTAATATTCTCATCTTTCATAAACGGAGTAAGCATCTTCATAAAAAAGAGCTGTGCAAGGTCTATAAACGCTTTGTAACCTATCTTCTCTATATCAGTGTCAAAGAGTTCAAGTTCTAAGATCTCGCCCTCTTGGAGAGGGTTATTTTCGAAGTATTCTAAAATAGTTGAAGAACTTTTTGCTTTACAATCTAGAGTCATAAAGAGTCACTCTTTTTAAGTACATCTTGTATCTCTTGATCTATCAATTCCAAAACAGAGGAAAGTTCCCTAAACTTTGTTTCATAATTTATTTGTTCCTCTTTTGCTCCTGCATCTTCTAACTCTTTTGAAAGATCTTTTACAAGTTCCATCTTAAGATTTGCCGCTGATCCTTTGAGTGTATGCGCCCATTGATATATGCTTTTATAATCTTTTTGCTCAATGGCATCTTGAAGATTTTTCATATATTTTGGATAGTTTTCTACAAATAGTTTTAGCAGTTTTTGACAAAGTCCTTTCGAGAAGGCAAAGTCATTTTCAAGCTGCTGTATATCTATATGGTTTTTTATCTCGTTCTTTACATGTAACACTATTTCTTCTTTCTCTTCTAGAACAAACTCAGATTTTTGCAGGTAATGGTCAAAAACTTTTTCAAGTTCATTGATATCTATAGGTTTTGAAATGTATTCATCAAATCCCTCTTGTAGATATTTTTCTCTATCTCCATGCATTGAACTTGCAGTCAGCGCGATAACAGGCGTTGTATACCCGAGTTCTCTTATTGCCTTGAGTGCGTCGATTCCACCCATAATCGGCATATTGATATCCATGAGTATAAGATCATATTTCTTTTTATGTAACTCTTCAACAGCTCTTTTTCCATTGTCTACAATGTGGTTTTGTATCTTGTATAGATTTAACAGTTCAGATATAAATTCACTATTGAGCTCATTATCCTCAGCGACAAGTATATTTGCTTTATAGCTTTTATTGAACTTATGGTTTCTATCCGTTTGAGGTTCAGATATATCTTTTTCCTGACAGATTTTAAGATCTAAAGTGAAGAAAAAATCACTGCCTTCATTCTCTTTCGAGTTTAGAGATAAAACACCGCCCATAAGATTGACAAGACTAGAACATATGCTAAGACCCAAGCCTGTCCCGCCAAATTTTCTAGTCGTAGAATCATCAGCCTGAGCAAACGCTTCAAAAATATGTTTTTGTTTCTCTTTTTCAACTCCAATACCATTATCTTTCACACCTACATGTAAAGATAAAATATCCGCTTTTTGCTCTACTACTTGTATATAAACTAAAATAGTTCCACATTTATCAGTGAACTTTATAGCATTAGATATCAAATTTGAAATGATCTGTCTAAACCTAAAGATATCGATGCACAAGCATAGGTTAGAACCTATATCTACTTTCAATGTAAGCGTTATATTTTTCTCATCTGCTTTGGCACGAAAAAGCTCTACAATACTTTCAATCTCATGCTCAAAATTAACGCTTACAAGATTGAGATTCATTTTTTTTGCTTCAAGTTTTGAAAAGTCAAGAATATCATCTACTATTGCCAAAAGAGTATCTGTGCTGTTGTCTATGATACCTACATATTTTTTCTGTTTTTCACTCAGCTCTGTAGTTTTTAAAAGTGTGTTAAAACCGATGATAGCATTCATCGGCGTACGTATTTCATGACTCATATTGGCAATGAAATCACTTTTTAATCGTAAGAGTTCCTCTCTCTTTTTTCTGGCTTCCACCATTAAAGCAATCTCTTCAAGTTTTTTAAGCAGAGTCTCTTTTTGTACAGGCTTTGGTAAAAATGAGCTTATTCCATACTCGATGGCAGTTGATAATACATCGAGATTTTTAAGTCCTGTTGACATAATAAAGGGGATCTCTTTATTTTCTTCGCGTATCTTTTTTAACAAATCTAGACCATCCATCAATGGCATGTCAATATCACTTAAGATGAGATCAATAGATTCTTTCTTAAAGATTTCCAAAGCCTCTTGTCCATCTTTAGCGCCAAATGTCTGCGTCACTCGTCTACCAATAATAAAGAGAAGCTGTTCTAAAACATCCACTTCATCTTCAACAACAAGTACTGAAATATCAAATTTATTTTTTTTCATAACTTGACCTCTTCTTGCTTTTTAGGAAACTGCAAAATAAAGCAAGCTCCCTCATCATTATTTTTAACATATATTTTCCCATGCATTCTCTGTTCAATGATCATTTTCGATATATAAAGTCCAAGTCCGCTTCCATTCATAAGAGTCTTAGTCGTAAAATAGGGTTCAAAAATCTGATCTTTGATCTCCTGTGGCACGCCTCATGCATTATCGCAAATCTTTACGAAGATACAGTTTCCATCCTCATATGCTGTTAATCTGATCTTTTTTTCTTTAATATCATTCATCAGTAAAGCATCTTTTGCATTATTGACAAGATTAATAATGACCTGCACAAACTCATTTTCGCTGCCTTGTATCTTTCCAGAATATCTATTATCAAACTTATATTCTATATGATGACTGCTCAATGAGCCTTTAAGAAGGATTAAAATTCTTTGCCAAATCATTTCAAACGTAAAACTGTCATTTAAGTTACTAGGTTGTAAAAAACTGCGAAAATCATCAATGGTACTTGACATATAATTGATCTGAAACATCGATTTTTTAACCATATCACTGATATATTCCCCATTAACCTCTCCATATTCATAGGCATCCTCAAGATTTTGAATCGTCAGTGCCAAGGCATTGAGAGGCTGTCTCCATTGATGCGCAATATTTCCAACCATCTCTCCCATAGCACTATGTCTTGACTGCACCAACATAATTTTCGATTTTTCTTCGATCTTCTCGTTAGCGTTTGCGAGTTCTTTTGTCACAACATTGATAAGATGGGTCAGTGCTTTGAGCGTACCAAGAGAATGAAAAGCATACTCTTTTGTAGTTTTAAGCTCTTTAAAACTTTTTTTCTCTACATGTAATGAGTTATCTTCCCACATTCCCATAATTGTAGTGGTTTGATTAAAGAGATAGTTTGCACCATTTTTATGAAAAAATTCTCCATATGTACAAAAACCTGCAATCGGTGCTATTGAACTCAGTGCCTCAAATTCCAAAGAGGCATTTTTATTTAAAAATCTTCTGCGTGCCATACACGAATATGAAAACAGAGACTCAATCGGATATGCATTCATCATATCTAAAAGATGATGTGACTGAAGTAAGATCTCATTGACTTCGCCGACTCCAAAGTGAACGTAAGTACCCTCGGGAATATTTCCAGCAAACAGAAGTGAACCATCTGGCTTTTTTGCTAAAACAGCTCTGGCATAATTGTATCCGCCTTCATGAATAATAAGTGGGAACTCGATACCGATTGCAGGAAGTGTTTTGCCCGCTTCCTCTCCTAGGTATCTGCTATAAACTTCAACGGCTGGTTGGTTATCTATTGTATAGACTTGATTTTTTTCAGAGCTAGTTACCAACATTTTTGTACCTATCGGTATCCATCCAAAGCTAAAATCTGTCACAACATTCAGATCTTTTCCATCAAGTGCAACGGCAACTACCCCGTTTTCAACGATCCCCTCATTTGTAAAGACATAAGTACCGCTAAAGGAAGCATTATCACCTGCCAATCCTCCTGCAATTATTGTATTTGGATGAATGGAGCCAAATCCGTGCAAAAATTCATCAGCGTTAATGTGCAAGCCATCAGCAAAGCTGATTACAGCTTTTGTATCTTCTAAAACAATCGATTTTGCAAGTTTTGCACCATTTTGAAAACTGTCTCTATTTTTCATCTCAGAGGAGGAGCGATAAGACCTTATATAACTTTTTTCAAAAAATGTAAAAGAGAGCACTGTTGTACCTGTATAAACAGAAGATCCAAGTATCTCACCATCTGTCGTAGAGCCTATGATAATGGCATCTGGCATAAATGTGTGCAGTTCATTGATGAGCGCATCAATAAAGTTTTTCTCACACTTATGAGTAAAAACTTGAATTAACTTTGAAGAAAAATTTTCTTGCAGATAGGGTTTAACCATCTCTTTATATGCTGAATTTGGAGTGTAAAGAGTATTAATACTAAGCATAATGCGATCCTAACTCTTGATCTTGATTTCAAAGATTTTTTTTTCATTTTCTAGTAAAAAAACATCTCCATCATGGGCTGTGGCTATTTGCTTAGAGAGGATTAAACCAAGGCCATTTCCTTTGACTTTGGTACTTTTAAACGCTTCAAAGAGAGCTTTTTTATTTTCAATGGGTACGCCTGAATCATAAATATAAAAGTAATGAAATTCCTCGTCCTTCTCATGTGTGAGTTCTATAATACCCGCTTCTTCATCATCAAGTTCGATAGCATCGATGGCATTGATAAGAAAGTTTGAAAACATCATTAAAAGAAGATCAAAATCCCCATAAAGTGTAAAATCTTCCTCTAGAAAACGAAACTCGATCTCTTTGGAGTAACTATAATAAGTAGTTATTTCACTCAACGCGTCTTGGATCTCTTTCCAACGTAGAGTTTTTTTCTCAGCAGTTACCCCTTTAGAAAACATCAAAGTCGCTTTGATGATTCTCTCTATTCGAAAGATTGATTTTTCTATCTCAGTGACTATATGCACATTTTCTGGTTTGACCCGTTTTTTCAGTGTTGAAGCAAGCAGAGCAATAGAACCGATGGGATTTCTTATCTCATGCGAAAGATGTGCTGCCATTTGCCCCATAGTTGCGAGGTTTTCTTTACGTTTTTGCTCGGTAATATCTGTAGCACTGATAAGATATTTATCCTGATAATTACTGATGCGTACAAGATAAGAGTTTTCTTTAAAGTTGATCTCATAGTCATTTTCATCAAGACGAAGTATGACTAAAATTTCAGAGAGCTCTTTAGCTTGAGAGTTTTGTAAAAATACTTTGCCATCTTTTTCAAGTATCCAGATTGCATTTGGTAAAAACTCTACGACTTTTTCTATTGTGTTTTGAAGATGTTTATAAGAATCTCTCAAATCTTTAAAATCATTTTCTATCTTATAAGTCTGCTCGATTAAGTGCTGAAGCTCTTCTTGCGTTATCATCTAAATCTCAAGTAATATTTTATATAAGCTGTAAGCATCATCACTTCCTGCACTTTCTCGAATGGAATGCATCGCGTAGGTCGGCACGCCGACATCTATGGTATCGATCCCAATCTTTGCCGCAGTCATAGGGCCGATAGT
>JBBRBK010000071.1:0-10480 GCA_038205935.1 Campylobacterales bacterium | reverse complement strand
TAGTTCTACTGCCAATTTATGTTTTTTTTGTATAAATGTACAGGAAAAAGAAAAATAACTTCCATAACTGTAACCAAGCCAATGTTCTTCTGTTATCGTTCTTTTAGTAATAAAAATTTCATTTTCTATAACTTTTTCATGAAACTTAGTAAAATACTCTATATATGTCATCCCAAACTCTCCTCTTTAAATTCAATTTTATTTTTCCTCAAAATACTCTCATGACAGATGAACTTTATATCGCAGTATCCGCATGTTTTTTCGTCGCTGTTGTCATAGCCAAACTCTCCATTTTCAATATTTTGCTTTGTATCGTTTATAAGTTTGACTAAGTTTTCATGGTATTCATCGCTGTAATGGATGCTATTTTTCAAATCTTCATCAGTTGATAGATTTGCAAAATGGTAATAATTGCTCTCACCCTTAAAACTGAGCAGATGGGCGTTGTACTCTTTGTATGCGTAAGCTTGTGAAGCGTAAAGTATGTAGAGTGCGAGTTGTATATCTTTTTGATTTTCTACTTGTTCTTGCTTTGCTTTGTCTATGGCACCACTCATCTTTTTAGATTTATAATCGATGATGTTTATATGGCTGGATAGATTATCAAACCTATCGATAAATCCTTTTATGAAGTAGTTTTGATCTTCTTTATCTTTGAGCATATATGGTTTTAATTGTGCATCAAGTGCAAACTCTTTTTCAAACTCAGTGTCTTGAAAATAGTTAAACTCCTCTGCATATTTGATGTAATAATCTACAAACTTAGCAAGCAACCCTTTTTCTCTTTCATCTTTGAGCCCTGCTTGAAGATTTGCTAAGAAGATATGATGATGGATGTTTTCAGATTCTATATTTTTCATCGTTTGTTCGTCAGTATAAGCTTTTAGAGAGTTCTCATACATGATCTCGCAGAGTTCATCTGCATCTGTACTATGAATATGATTTTCTTTAATATGTTTGCCAAAATACTCAAAACATAAGTGCATCAAACTTCCCTGCTCCATCGCATCAAATCCCTCTTGGGATTGTTTGGGAGGTTTAATCTTCATCTTATTTGCATAGAGATAACTCAGTGGACAAGAGAGGTATTTATTTATCTGCGAAGCGGAGAGATGCGTTGCATCTACACCTTCTACATCTTTGCCATCAAACTTTGTAAACTCTTCATCTACGATACTCTCAAAATACTCTTGCGTTTGTGAAATCGTTGTCCTACCATGTAAAGCAAGGTCGTTAATGCTTTGGATATCACTTACATTTATGGTGGAATCAAACTTTTTATCTATGATAATGGATGGAGTCAGTTCTCTTTTACCACTATATTTAGCAGTGATAAGGTAAAGATTTTCTCCCAATCTTTTGAGCTCTTCATAGTGCGTTTGTGAACTTAAAAAATAGTTGTTCGCATAAAAGTGTTTCACATCATCTTCTGCGCCATAAAGGAAATTGTCACTGCTTTTTGGAGGAAAGTGGTTGATATCAGTGCCTATAAAGATAATATGCTTATAGCTTTTACTTCTTCCTACAAGCTGATTTGGCTCTGTCATCTCTATGCCGATCTTCTCATCTTGGATTTTGATGGAAGCTTTGATATTTTCTTTTGTAGATGATAACAATACAAGACCAAGCTTACCAAAAAGTATTTCAAGCGTATTTATCTGAGATGTAAATGTTTTATACGCTACTTGAACTTTTGGAGAGTTTTTATTGTAAAAATGTGTGAGCGGAGTACCGATAGAGCTAAAACCTTTCATCTCATACTCATCTAAAAAGAGTCTATATAATGGCGTATATTCTTGTATATCTGAAGCTACGATGATGATCTCTTCACTTTCAGCACCCTCTTGTAAAAGCTTTCTGGCCATTTTGATGGCGGTTTTTACTTCATCGATATTGTTAAATACTTCGCTGGCTGGTGCAATGATCTTTGGTGTTTTTAATTGGCTTACATGTAGGAGTTTTTTATAGTCACTTAGTTTGCCAAAAATCTGCTTTTGAAGTTTTGATTTGATAAAAGAGATACTACCAATTTGAAAATCATCTACAAAAATTTCACTATATCCTTTTGTAAAATCATCATCCCAATGCGCTAAAACACTTTTTTCAATATCTGCGATATCCACTAAATTCTTTGCTAATTTAAACTCTGTGTATGCCGCATCTATAATTTTTATAGCTTCAAGCTTTTTACCTTCCAATAAAGTCTCAAACGCCACGTCATTGCGTTTGCATTTGATAAGAAAATCACGTATTGTCTGCAGGCTTACGGCATCACTTTGTAAATATGAAAAATAAGCCACACCCTCTTCTTGAATGATCTTATAGATAAGCGAAGTACCAAGATTTTCATCTATGATAGTTTTAAAACTGTTTTTTTCAAACTTTTGAAGTATGAGCTCATCTAGGGTCATGACCTTGTCTAAAGGCTTAATCCCTAAATTTGCTTTGATATCTCGGACTCTTTGGTTTGCATAAGTGACGTAGAGGTTTTGAGAGAGGTTATGCATACTTTATAAATCCCCCTAAAAAAGTATCAAGCGTGTATTTCATATCTGCGTCTAGCTCCATGTTTTTCATCATCCAGTTGATATAGCCTTTGTCCTCTTTACAGATATCAGAAATCTTTCTATCTTTGTATTTACCAAATTTAAATATCTCTATCAAGATAGGCGTACTTGTGAGTTCTTGCAATCTCACCATCGGATTTGCATGAGGCGATTCGACTTTTACAAGTTCTACGAGTTTTGATAAAAGTAGTTTCATAACCAACACATCACCTATGGCATCATGAGCTTTTATAACAATGTTGTATTTTTCTGCTTCGATTTTCTCATTTTTATAAAGTTCAAGTGCATATCGAAGATATTGAAGAGCGTGCGATTTTGAGTCTTTGAGGAGATGTTTGGCACATCTGAGGGTATCGATGATCCTTAGATTTGATTCAAAGCCCTCTTTGTTTAGCATCCCAAGATCAAAGGGCATATTGTGAGCTATGAGATAGTTTTCTTGATTGTTTAGCTCTTGAAGAATTTTATAAAAATCTGTATCTACAAAATCACCCTTGCCCTCGATGAGATCGGGAGTAATTCCGTGAACCGCCATCGCTTCTATAGAGATTGGCAACGGTGCGCTACAAAGTTCATCAAATACAGAAATATCACCTTTTGCATCCACTATCATCGCACCAACTTGAATGATTCTATCAAGCTCCTGATTTCCCGTTGTCTCTGTATCAAATAATATATATTTTGCCAAAATCTCTTCCTCATATTAACTTACTAAATTTAACAATATTTTCATATTATTATACTAGCTTCTTTCAAAACTCTATCTCTTATTGCTAACGAATAATGTAACTATTTTTTCGATCTATGCTTTTTTGCTAAAAATTTCTCGATTTCTATCGCTATCTCACTTATCGCCTGTGTTGCAGGTTTAAATAGGACATTTGTGTAGTTTTTATGATTAATTTCTTTGCTTGGTTCGAGGTTGTTTAGTATTGAGACTTTGATCTTTGAGCTTAAAAAACTGTCTGTATTGATAACTGCTCCGCTAGTACCGATGACAACAAGCATTTTACAATCATCAAGCTCATCATACATTTCCTCATATTTTGGGGCACTCTCATTAAAAAACACAATATTTGGACGCATCGTTGCTTTACATGTAGGGCAATTTTTATGTGCTTTATCTTGAGCCTCATATCCAATATCTTCAATCAACCCACACTTCTCACAACGTATCTCACGCATAAATCCGTGAAGATGGATGATCTCTTTGCATCCTGCTTTTTCAAACATATCATCAACATTTTGAGTGATGATGGCTATCTCTTTTGGATATTTTTCTTTTAATTTAGCAATGAGAATGTGCGCATAGTTTGGCACTTTATCTTTTAAATCTTTTCGTCTTGCGTCGTAAAAATCTATAGTCGCGTCTCTGTTTGTTTCTAAGCATCCTTCTGTGCAGATCTCTTCAACCCTGTATTTATCCCATAATCCACCATTATCTCGAAATGTACTAATGCCTGATTCTGCACTCACGCCTGCGCCGCTAAATATGATTACTTTTGACATATATTTTTCCTCTCTCCATCAACAAATGCACCTTGCGTATTAAAAACATACTTCTCACCTTGAAGATGTAACACATAGTTTTGGATTTTCCCCCACACTTTTAATTCACCCTCATTATTTACATAATGTTCTCTGATCATAGATGTAACGAGTGCAAAAATCTCTTCAGATGATTTATATAATATTTGTTTCTTGTCAATATTTAATCTTCTTGTCGATTCCAAACATGCCAAAGCAAAAATAGGTTCATTTTTTCTTTTAAAATCTGTATATACAAAGATATAGGTGGGTTTCAATTGATGAAGTGCGTTATTATAATCTTTGGCAATCTCAATCTCGCCTAGATAAAGGTTCTGCTCAATCTCCAATAGATCACAAAGTTTTATGAAAAAATCTTCGCCTGTAAAAACCAAATCATAATGTCCCTCACGAAGCCAACTTGCTAGATCCTTACATGTAAGGAATTTTTCAAGTGTTATAAGACCTTTTTTCACATTTTTATAGCCCATAGCTTGAATGATTTTTACTTTGTCTTGAATCTTCAACTTTTCATTTATTACGTTTACTAGCATTGTATTATCCTTTAATTTTTAAGATCATCGATACATTGTTTATGATCTTTATATGAGAAGTTTATCGAACTATTTAGACAGCTTTATGTCTGGTTTTATATAAAACTTCCTCAGTCTATTTTTTCTCATTTATTCTCTACAAAAAGCATTATTTGACTCTTTGCTTTTCTTTCGTTTGTAGTTGCTCGATTTTTTCTTTTGTAGTAAAAAGGAGTAATTTTTCAAGCTCTTCCAATCTTCCAAAACTCCTCATCACTTTGATGAAATTTATCATAGAAATATACCCTTTTTGTTCGTAGTTGGAGTATGTAGTTGCGGAACTTAGTTCTGCTTCTTTGGCAAAATCACTCTGCTTTTTATTTTGTGAAATTCTAAGCTTTTTTGCTCGGAGTGCTAAAACCATCGCTATCTCATCATCTGTGAGTGTTGTAAAAGCACTATTTGGATTAAGCTTTTTTTTGAGTTTATTTTTTGCCTTTGCTTGTGAGAGTTGTAATTGTTTTAAAAGGTCTTGACTCATGATAAAGCCCCTTGTAAAGTTCTTTTTGAGACTTCAAGCAGTATCTGTTTTTGTTTTATCTCACTCACTTCATACTCATCTAGCAAACTTTTAAGCGTGGTTTCTTGAAGTTCTTTCATGGTTTTTAGTGAAGAAGCTACAAACTCTAAATCTATAGAAAACTCAGTAGCGAGCATTGTAATATCGTCAATGCCTATTTGTGAAAATGCTTTTCCATAAAGGGAAAGTTGATGCTCAACAGTTTGTTTTTCTCCTTTTGCAAAAGTCAAATCATACGCTGGTGTAGCTTTGTATTTAAAATCGCTATCACACATAAATGAGAAGTTTCTGCTATGGTCATCTTGATTTACAAACATGTAGTTAAATAACATCTGTAAAAAGAGTTGCTTTAGACTTTTTACTGCCCCAAGTTTGAGCGCAGATCTCAGTAAATCTTCGTAACCTATAGTTCTAGGAATGTTGTAATCAAGATGCAAAAGCCCTGCCAATGAGTGGACATGGTATCTTTTACCGCTCTCTTCTATATCAAACCTTTTCGTTACAAAATGGTGTTTTCCATCTGATTCTACTAAATGACATTCCATCATATCGATGCCTGATTGTTTGGCTAAGAGATAATAGATATATTCGATTTTTGAGTAAGTTGATTTGCTCTCATCATCATTTGCTATGTCATCGTATTTGATAATAGCATGGATAAAACCCTCTTTTAAAGGTTGAGTCGGGTCTCCTAAAAACACCTCTTGTGTTTGTAAATTTATCGCACCCACTGCTTTGCTTCTTGCACCTCCTACAAAAGAGTGAGCACTTATTAAAAAAGCATCTTGAAATGAATGATAATCCGTGCCATTTTTGAGCTCTTTTGCTTTATCAAACAATGATTTCAGCTCAATAGTATGGTCAAAATTAGTTTCTTTTTCTAATGACGGTTCGTAGATTATCGCTCCAAGACCCCTATTTCCAATAAAAAGTAATTTATCACAAACCGTAGGATAAATATTTTTGTTTTGTAAAAAAAAGTTATTTAAGATTTCATTTCCAAAACTTCCTGGCAATGAATCGCTAATAAATCCTGCAACCCGATCAAGGTAAACAAGATGAGTTGTATCTATTTCTTTTTGCGTAGAAGATAGCATTAAAGGGCTTACACGGCTGCAAGTTTCATCCAGAAGTTTAAGATAAATTCGGTCACCATCTTGATACATATCTGCAATATGTTTTTCAAAAAGTTTTATTAATATTTTTTGCATTGCTATTCCTAAATATTATATATTTGTAATAATAGCGTATAAACTATATAAATACAAATATATACTAATAGTAAGATCTCCATATAAATCCAGTACAATGACTTTCATATTACTGTAATTATTTTTAGCAAACCACTCTTTGACGATCTCTTTGGCTCTTTTGGGTGAGACTACTGAAAAATTGTCACTTCTAGTGAAACTGTAAGACAAGTTTATGTCCGACTTACACTCTTTTGCCTTTTTACAAAAAACCCATTTTTTTGCCGCTCTCTATATTTTTAACGGCTATCTCATCTTGAAGTCGTAAGAGAAGATCTTTACTGTCTGTAATAGGTCTGAATCTGTTTTGACGAACCACGGCTGCGAAGTCACCCGGAGTGAGATGACTTAAATCCATGACACTATCTTTTAAAGATGTTCGAGATTTTGAAAGATCCAATACCTCACAATAGGAATGAAACATATTCCAAGCCTGTTCTGATTTTAGATAACTAAATTCCATTTTAAGATCAAAACGTCTAAGGCTTGCCCTATCGAGATTGTCAATGAGATTTGTAGTTGCAATAAAGATCCCCTCAAAGTTTTCCATCTGTACAAGCATCTCATTGACTTGCGTTATCTCCCAGTTTTTATTAGCACTGGTTCTATCTGCCAAAAAGCTGTCAACTTCATCAAACACTAAAACAGCACCCTCCTCTTTAGCCTCTCTAAAAGCTCTTGCAATATTTTTTTCAGTGCCTCCAACATACATAGAAAGTAAATCACTTCCTTTTTTTAATAGTAACGGCTTATCAAGTGTTTCTGCAATATATCTTCCAAAAGCACTTTTACCAGTTCCAGCAGGTCCATAAAGGCAAAGTCTTGCGTTTTGAGTAGCATTGATCCCTTGTGCGAGTTTTGTTAGGTCAGTATTACAATTGACATAATCTGGATTGTAATTGCTGGGTAAAGAGTTGCCAACACACTCTTGAAGCTCTTTATACCCTTGTGCTTTTAATGTATTGTTAATGATCTGCTCGAAGGCTTGAGAACTCTCTTTTGAGTCTATACAGCTTACTACTTTTGCGGCACGGCTGATAAGAGCTGGAGCTATCTTTTCATGTTCGGCGAGTTTTGAGATGGTTTGTTGATCTAAAAGATTTTCACTGTATTGTCTAATGATTTCCTCTCTCTTTTGTTTTTTTGGTATCGGTACTTCTATGGCCATATCAAATCTTCTAACTATCGCATTATCGATTGCATTGATATTGTTGCTAATCCAGATTGTAGGTATAGTGTTTATTTCAAGAATTCTGTTGATCCAAGCTTTATCTTTTTGTCTTTGTGGTGCAAAGAAACCTCCTCCACTCTCAAAGATATCTTCAGCCTCATCGTACATGATAAGACTGTTTTTACTACTCAAAAGTGACTGAGCCATTTTATAGGCTTTGAGTCTATTTCTACCGTCTATAGACTCATCATCTGCATCTGCGTAGCTGATTTCATAGAGCTTTACATGTAACTGCTCTGCAATAGTTTTAACCAACTCTGTTTTACCTGTGCCGGGCAAGCCATAGAGCAAAATATTCACACCTGTCACAGCAGAGAAAACTGCATTATTCATATATGGCACTAAGATATCTATATCTTTTTGAATATGAGCATAGTCATCCAAAGAAAGTTTGGCAGCTTCACAGCCTCGTATAACCTCTTT
Source organism: Campylobacterales bacterium (assembly GCA_038205935.1). Taxonomy (GTDB): domain Bacteria; phylum Campylobacterota; class Campylobacteria; order Campylobacterales; family Sulfurimonadaceae; genus Hydrocurvibacter. The sequence continues at coordinate 2,369 of JBBRBK010000071.1, read as the reverse complement.
AAACATAACATCAACATCTTGATCGAGATTAAACATATTATCGGCAAAGGTATCATTGACAACTTCAAATTTGTTACCAAAACCATTAGTGTTTCTTTTATATATTGTGACTATAGAAGATTTTGAAAATCTTGATCCACTTTCAAATGCCTTTATAATCTCATTTATAGGAATATTCAAAATTTTTGAAAGAAGTTTTTTGACTTGATTAGAATTTAACTCATTACCAAAAACATCTCCGCAATTACTTAAAACATCATACTGTTTTAAAAACACCACGAACTCAAGCACCTGCTCTTCATAAAGATTTAACTCCATAAGCGAAGAGAGTCTTTTTATATTTTTAGCAAGTATTGGAAGGGTAGTAAAACTTTTTTTACGTTCTAAACGAGCCAAATCTGATTTTAATATCTCCAATATCTCATCTACATTAAAATCATCAGTATCCACAAAACGTTCTAGTCCTAAAAACGAGGCAAGATCGTCATTATAAAAATGTCTTCCAGCACGCACGAATTGACTAAATCCACCATTCTTTAAAATCATACGAAGTATCCAGAGTGTCAGTTTTTCTTGAACCTCTTTTTCTGCAAATAGGGATTTGTTGAAGGTAACTTGGGATATTTTCCTATTCGATCGTCTCATGGTAAGCTCCTAATTATTTTATAATAGAAGTGTACACATGTTATGCGACAGCTTTATGTCTGGTTTATTCTTATCATAATAGCATTTACACTATTCTCCAGCTACCATCATTAACATATTGAATTTTTTCTACATTTTCTTGAGTATGTGTTGCTTTTAAAATAGATTTTACTGCTCTTCGTATATGTCTACGACGTGAACCTTTGATCCACTCAACCTCTTTTTGAACACATCTTGTTTTGGCTCTTAATCTTTTAAATTTTGAAAATTGTTTTGATTTCATCTGCTTATTTCCTATTACAATCCATATTGTTTCAGAAACTCATCGACTGTCATTTCTCCACCATTTTCTAAGTCTTCTATTGTTGCATAATCTGAATCATTCATATCTACGCTGACCTCAATTCCATCCATGTAAAATCCATTTGAATAATTTGGTAATAAAATATGACGGAGTCGTCTTTCTTTCATCTTTAAAGATCTATCTAACAAATCTACATTTAAAATAGGATCATTAGGAAAATTATTTTTATATAACGCTTCTAACGTTCCTTGAGAAAATGAATTAAGAAGTTTATTGTGAAAAGAGAGAATAGGATTTTCAAGCTTGTATATCAACTCTTTTAAATGCCCATAATATCTTATTTCTTCATCTAAAAAAGTTATAAGTCTTTGAATTATTTTTGAATAATAGTCTTGTAGATTTGGCAGAAATCTACCTTCAAAAAAACTCTCATCACTCCATACAGATTGTTCTAGCGGTACATTTTTTTGTTCATCATTTGACCATGCTAAAATCTGAATTGAATAAGACAGATCAAACCCACTTTTATTGATATCTAATTTGAGATATATTCCCGTCATGGTTGTGCGATCATCTAATAAGGGCAATTCAGTGTCGGCATTGATAGTAAAAGATTTATTTAAATCTTCCATATCATTTGGTTTGAAAAAATCTTTTTTCTTCATTTCAAATAACTTATTTTTTGTATTGATTATTTTAATCCCTTTTGCATACCGTTTCAATGCCCTCTTCTCCTTCCAGCTCTATTGAGATTCCATTTTTAAAATTAACTTCGCTGTCTACCGGATTTATACGAATCAGTTTTGCATGAGGATATGTTTTTGCAATATGTCCTCCTATAAAGCGAATAGAAGGAATAGCCGTACCAGCTCCTATCTCGATAATGACAATGCTATTTGTTAGATTTTTCTTTTTCCATTTATTGAATTTTGCCTCTTGTTTTGAGGTTCTCAAAGAGAGCCAATCCCAATCCCCAAACATTAAAATATTTGGACGGGCAACTTCTTTACATGTAGGACATAAGGGAATATTTAAAGCTTCAAATTTCTCCATATCCACTGCAACGGTTTCATCTTTCGCATCCCAAATAATTCCCTTACAACTTTTGCTACGTGAGTTGTATGCACATTGAAAATGATGGATACTTCCGTGAATCTCGTAAATCTTCTCTTCATCAAAGCCAGCTTTTTGAAACTGACCATCAACATTTGATGTCATTACAAAATAGTTTTGATTTTTTAATTTTACAAGATCAAGTAAAATTTTAAACCCTTCATGTGGTACTGTTTCTCGATACAAATTAAGTCTATGCCCGTAAAATGCCCAAGCAAGTTGTGGCTGTTCCTTGAACCATTTTGGATCTGCGATATCACTAAAAGAGAGTCCGAGTTTTTCCATAGGCGGATAAGCCTTCCAAAAA
>JBBRBK010000070.1:0-10602 GCA_038205935.1 Campylobacterales bacterium | reverse complement strand
TTTATAGATGAGATTCATACGATCATTGGTGCGGGGGCAAGTGAGGGAAGTATGGATGCGGCAAACATCTTAAAACCTGCTCTTGCACGTGGAGAACTTCGCACTATTGGTGCTACAACACTAAAAGAGTATAGAAAATATTTTGAAAAAGATGCGGCACTTCAAAGACGTTTTCAACCCGTACGTGTGGATGAACCAAGTGTAAATCAGGCTTTACAGATACTTCGAGGAATCAAAGAAAACCTTGAGACATTTCATAATATTACAATTACGGATTCAGCACTTGTAGCAGCTGCAAAACTCAGCGAGCGTTACATAACAGATAGATTTTTGCCAGATAAAGCGATCGATCTCATCGATGAAGCGGCGGCTGAACTCAAAATGCAAATAGAGAGTGAACCAAATGCTCTGGCTTTTATCAAAAGAAAGATTCAAGAGTTAAATGTAGAAAGAGAAGCTCTTAAAATGGAGGAATCTGCAAGTAATACAAAAAGAATTGAAGAGATCGCGAAAGAGCTTGCGGATGCTGAAGAGGAAAAACGTGCTTTAGAATCGCAGTTTAATCATGAAAAAGCAATCTTTGAAAATATTGCGACTATCAAATCTGATATCGAATCTAAAAAGCGTGAAGCAGAACTTGCGAAAAACAGTGGTGATTATAATAAAGCCGCAGAGATCGAATACGGCATAGTTCCTAAACTTTTAGAAGAGGAAAACTCTCTTCATGAAAAGTGGAAAGAGATGCAAAAGGAAGGCACACTTCTTAAAAATAGTGTAGATGAAGATGCTATTGCTTCTATTGTCAGTAGATGGACGGGAATTGCGGTGAGTAAAATGCTACAAAGTGAGAAAGAAAAGATCTTACATGTAGAAGATGAACTCAATATTTCAGTCATTGGTCAAGAGCGTGCGACGCATGCAGTAGCACGAGCAATTAAAAGAAATAAAGCAGGGCTTAGTGATAAAAACAGACCAATAGGAAGTTTCCTTTTCCTTGGACCAACGGGTGTTGGAAAAACGCAAACAGCAAAAACATTGGCAAAATTTCTTTTTGATACAGAAGAATCAATGGTTCGTATCGATATGAGTGAGTATATGGAAAAACACGCTGTGTCCCGCCTTGTTGGTGCACCTCCGGGATACGTCGGGTATGATGAGGGTGGACAGCTTACTGAGGCAGTACGTCGCAAACCTTATAGTGTCATACTTTTAGATGAAGTAGAAAAAGCGCATCCAGATGTTTTTAATATCTTGCTTCAAGTGCTTGATGATGGGCGTTTAACGGACAATAAAGGTGTGACGGTCGATTTTACAAACACCATTATTATTATGACAAGTAATATCGCAAGTGATAAGATTATGACAATGGGCGGTGAGTATGACAAGATGCGTGATGCGGTGATGAATGAGCTAAAACTTGCTTTTAAGCCGGAGTTTTTAAACAGACTCGATGATATCATCATTTTTAATCCGCTTGGAAGTCCGCAGATTAAAGGAATCGTGGATCTTTTCTTTAACGAGATTGTTAAAAAAGTTGAAGAAAGAGATATCACAATCACTCTAAGCGAAGCCGCGAAAGAGCTAATAGCAGAAGCCGGTTTTGATCCTGTATATGGAGCGCGACCGCTTAAACGTGCTTTGTATGAGATAGTAGAAGACAGACTTGCTGATCTTATTCTCGGTGGAGAAGTTGTTGAGGGCGCTACTGTGGCTTTTGATGCGCAGGGTGATGAGATAAAAGTCACCGTTTCGTAAATAAAAAAATGGTTATAATTTTTTTATGAAAATAATAACTTTAATACTCATAGCTTATATCTCTTTGATGGCGTGTACAGGCGATTGTCTTACATGTCATCCAAAACTCGTACCTACTATTAATAGCGATACAAGACATAAACCTATGCTTACATGTATAAAATGCCATTCTGCAAATCCTGCAAAGATGGCGGATTGTGGAAGTGATTGTTTTGCATGTCACAGTATTGAAAAAATCGAGAAACCAAATATAGTTGAACATAAAGTGATACGTGGATGTAGAGATTGTCATATGAAACTCAAGGAAGAGCTTCTATCCGCGCCGCCACAGCAATCGCATGAACAGCCACTAAGAGAGTTTTTGAAGCTTTAAGCGTAGATCTCTTTTGTGAGTTTGTCAAACTGCTTCAATGTCTTATCGAGAAGATTTTTCATTTGATTAAAAACGCTAGAAATATCATTAGAATTTTTTAAAGTTTGATCAAACATATCCACGATACTATTTTTAGTATAGTTTTTCGTGTTTTGATCACTCTTTTTCATAGGCTCAAAGAGATCAGATATGGTTTTTGCAACCTTATTTAAAGGAGATGTAGTATTTTGATCATCTAGTTCTTTCATATATTTATCAAGGTAAGGTTGTGCTTGTTTCATAAAAGCTGCTATTTCTTTTTTGTCCTGTGCATCAATCCCATTCGTTTGCATGGAAAATTGATATGACTGCATGGATGAGAATGAAAGTGTTGATTGAGTAGTGTTTTGATCTTTTTGACTCTGCATCTTAAGAGATTGTTTATTGGAAAGATCAATATTGATCAGGTCACCACTAGATGTTTTCATCATAATGCTCAGATCATGCGATTGATATGTGTTCATTGTAATTGAAGTGCTCATAAAAGTCTCCTCTTTAGTTGATGAATTTAGATCGACAATTCAAAGAGAATATTAATAGAGGCCTTGCTTAACCCTTATTTAAGTAAGATTTTTGTAAAATTCCAGACTTAAAATTTTAAAAGAGGATTTGGCATGAAAAGAACATACCAACCCCATAAGACGCCACGTAAGCGTACTCATGGTTTCAGAGCTCGTATGGCTACAAAAAACGGCCGTAAAATAATTAACGCACGTCGCGCTAAAGGTCGTAAATCATTGACAGTTTAAGTCAATTTTCATTATTGAAACAACATAAAGAGTTTCAATACGTATATAACAAAGGTAAAAATGCACACTCAAACAGTGTGGTGCTTTTTTATCTTCCTGCTAGTGGAGTTAAGAGAGTAGGATTCACAGCTACCAAGAAGATTGGTAATGCAGTGGTTCGAAATCGATCTAAACGAAGATTTAGAGCTCTTTTTAGCGACTTTTCTTCACATTTAAACGACGGCACTTATATTTTTGTTGCTAAAGTTGCATTACAAGAAACCTCCTACCTTTCACTTCAAAATGATTTCAAAAAAGTTCTTACAAAAGCTGGTGTATTACGCAATGATTAGAAATTTTTTTCTTTCCTTTTTACGAATATATCAGAGATTTTTTACGCTTATCGGATATGGAAGTTGCAGATATTACCCAACTTGCAGTGAATATGCAAAATGGGAGTTTGAAAATAACAACATTTCAAGTGCTTTTTACCACACTTTGACTAGAATACTCCGTTGCAATCAATTTTTTGACGGTGGTATAGAATATCCTCTCTTGGATAAGCTCAGATTAAAGCCCCAACAATTAGACCTTGATGCTATAAAATATTGGATGGTTCCAAATAAAAAAAACCGCTTTTATATAATTAAAAATTTTGCTTTTAAAGGGTAAATGTGTTTGAGAAATTAACTTCAAATCAGAGATTGTTGGTAGCTGTTGGGCTATCGTTTGTATTTTTTATAGGTTATACGACAATATTTCCTCCAAAACCCACTTTGGCGGAAAATAATGTAACAAAGGAGGCAAGTGCCACGCCAGCAGTTGCACAAGAGCAGTCGCCAGTTGTGACAGATGCATCTGTCAAGCTTGATAACAGCCTGAGCACTGGAAATAAAGTAGGCTTGGTAACTGTAAAATCAGATGATTTTACTATGACTATAGATACTTTGGGACGTATTTCCTCACATATTATGTTACAAAAAAAATATGATAAAGCAGAGGGACAACATGCTGAGCTTATAGATGCAGATAGTGTGAAACCTCTTTTAGTAAGATTTGCAGATAATACATTAAATGAAGAAGCTGTTAAAGTTCCTTATACTACTGATGTTGCAACCTTAACACTTGGTGACAAACCTCAAAGTGTTGTTTTAACACAAACGCTTTCAAAGCTGACAGTTACAAAAACTTTTACATTTTATAAAGATGGTCATTATGATGCAAAAGTTGTGCTATCTAATGATGCACGTTACTACCTAGATCTTGGACAACGTCCAAAAATTGAAAAGAAAATGATGACAGTTGCTGGAGCTATGGTTTACTATGGTGATGGAAAAACTACAATTTTTAAAGATGGTGATGTAGAAGGGCGTTCAACTTTTACTGATGTTCACCTTATCTCTGCATTTGATCAATATTTTGCAAATATTCTTTATGGCTTTGATAAAAAGCTCAATGTTTTAGTTGATCGTGATAAAAATGGAGATCCTCGTACCTATATTGATGCACCTCGTGAGATTACGCTTCATGGTTATATTGGAGCAAAAACATATTCGACTCTTAAATCAATTGATCCAGTTCTAGTCAATGCTATAGAATATGGCTGGTTTACGTTTGCTTCACGTCCACTTTTTGCTGTTTTGGCATGGTTAGATTCTATTTTTGGTAACTGGGGATGGGCTATTATCGGTCTTACTGCTTTGGTTCGCATGGTTTTATATCCTTTGACGTACAAAGGTATGGTATCTATGCAAAAAATGAAGCAGATATCACCTAAGATCAAAGAGTTACAAGCAAAGTACAAAGGTGATCCACAACGTACGAATGCCGCTGTTATGGAAATGTATAAAAAACATGGTGCAAATCCTCTTGGTGGTTGTTTGCCGATGGTTTTACAAATTCCAGTATTTTTTGCGATGTACCGCGTATTTTTAAATGCTCCCGAACTTCAAGGTGCTCCTTGGATATTATGGGTTCAAGATCTTTCTCGTATGGATCATCTGTTTATTTTACCAATACTTATGGGCGCTACAATGTATTATCAGCAAAAAATTACTCCTAGTAATTTCACAGATCCATTACAAGAAAAAGTATTTAAATTTTTACCAGTTATCTTTACATTCTTCTTTGTAACATTTCCTTCAGGTCTTGTTCTGTACTGGTTTATTAACAACTTGTTTTCTATCGGACAGCAGTTTATAGTAAATAAGCAGTTTGAAAAAGCACCGGTAATCAGTGATGATAAGCAATTGGAGAAAACAGATGATAAAGATTGAATCAGCTAATCTGCAAGATGCTTATGAAAAAGCAGCTTTGCATTACAGCTGCTCTGTCACAGAACTTCAAGTAGAGGTTCTGCAACATCCAAATTCTGGATTTTTAGGTTTTTTTAAAAAATCTGCTATTATTGTTGCTTCATGTAAAAAAGATTTTCAAAAACAAGAAGTAAAAATTGAACCAAAAATTGAAGAAAAACCTATAAAAAAAGCTGAAATAAAGCAAGAAAAAAAACAAGAACCTCTCAAAGAAAAAAAACTTAAACCTGCTTATGTAGAAGTGAAAAAAAGTGAAAAAAGTGAATCTTCTGCTAAACAAAATAGAGCCTCTGAACAAAAAATTCTTAATGATACTATTTTACCAACATCATTTGTGAGTGATCAAGATGATGAGTATTTAGAAGAGGAACTCTCGGCAGAGCAATATAAAGAAAGTTATAAAAATGAGTTTGATAAAAACTATTTTTATAATGAAAAAGAGGATGCTGAAGAATATTCCCCTCAAGAAATTGTTCTCACAGTAAAAGCTGAAATCAATAAACTTTTCAAACTTATTTGCTTTGATATTGATGCCATTGATGTAAAACTTTATGATGAATCTACACTTTTAGTAGAGATATCTGGAGAAGATTCAGCTCTTTTAATCGGCAAAGAGGGCTACAGGTATAAAGCACTTTCTTATATGATATTTAACTGGATAAATTCAAAATACCAACTACAACTTCGTCTTGAAATCGCAGAGTTCTTGAAAAATCAAGAAGAATCCGTTTCTCGTTACCTTATTGGTGTTTGTGAAACCATTGAAAGAGAAGGGCGCGCACAAACAAAGATTCTTGATGGCGTTCTTGTTCAGATAGCTCTAAAACAACTTCGTGAAACTTATCCAGATAAATATGTTGCTATCCGTTCAACTCGAGATGGCCTCAAGTTTATCATTATCAACGATTACAACGGATATTAATATGCAAGATACCATCAGTGCTGTTGCAACAGCACATGGGATAGGTTCTATCAGTATTGTAAGAATCAGTGGTGATAAAGCTTTAGCCATAGTAAAACAGCTTACATGTAAGTCTGATTTTAAAGTCAGATATGCAACCCTCACACCTATTTACAATCAAAAACAAGAACTTCTTGATGAAGCGATTGTTATCTATTTTCAAGGGCCGCAAAGCTTTACTGCAGAAGATGTGGTCGAGATCCAGTGTCATGGAGGATTTATCGTTGCTGAGCTTATTTTAAGGGCAACGCTTGAAGCAGGGGCTAGACTAGCAAATCCTGGAGAATTTAGTAAACGAGCATTTTTTAATGGACGCATTGATCTCAGTGAAGCCGAAGCGATCTCTAAACTCATCGAAGCAAAGAGTGAAGATGCGGCAAAGATACTCGCAACGCAGATGATGGGTTCTTTAAAACATTATGTCGAAGAGGTTCGTGATGAGATGCTTCATATTTTAGCGTACTCAGAAGTCAGTATCGATTATGCTGAAGAGGATTTGCCTCAGGACTTAGTTGATCAGATTATCGCTAAACTTGATGGCTTACATGTAAGGCTTTTTAAAACACTTAAAGCAAGCGAATCAAGACAAGGTTTGATGCAGGGATTTAAAGTTTCCATCATCGGAAAGCCAAATGTCGGCAAAAGCTCACTGTTAAATATGCTACTTCATTATAACCGTGCTATCGTAAGCGAGATCGCAGGCACGACGCGTGATACGATAGAAGAACAGATTAAGATAGGTACGCATTTGATCCGTATTATCGACACCGCGGGTATACGCGATGCAAGCGATGAGATCGAGCGTATCGGCATCGAGCGTTCTATTGAAGCGATAGAAAAAAGTGACATAGTCGTTGCACTTTTTGATAATTCAAGAGAGTCTGATAGCGAAGATGATGTAATTTTAGAGTGGCTTAAAAAATATCAAGACTCAAAAGAGTTGATAGTTATTTTGAATAAAGCTGATTTGCTATCTAAGTTTGATGTATCAAAACTAAAACATTATGAGTATTTAGAGCAAAATTCCAAAGAGAGTGCAGAAAAACTTGTAGCAAATTTGGAAAAAATTATCGATCAAAATAACTCCTCAGATGAGATGATGTTGATATCTTTACGTCAAAGTGAAGCTGTCAAAAAAGCTCTAAATGCCATCACTGAAGCAAAAGAACCACTGGTGGATGGAGAACTGGAGATATTTTCTTTTCATGTCATAGAAGCCATTAATGCGATGAGCTCTATCACAAGACCTTTTGAAAATGATGAGATGCTTGACAAAATGTTTGGTAGTTTCTGTTTGGGTAAATAACTTTGAAATTTATATGTATTGATCTTGGTTTAAAGCGCATTGGGCTCGCGTATTCGCCTGATGGCAAGATGGTTTCTCCACTTGACGCAGTAGAACGTAAAAATCGCGATCAGGCCTCAGCGGCAGTTAAAGCAGTAATAGATGAGTGGAGCGCGGACGCTGTAGTTGTTGGTATCCCAATGGGTGGAAGTTCAGAGGATGAGATGCGTCGCCGCGTGGCACATTTTATGAATCTTGTTGATTTTAAAGGTGAAGTTTTTTATCAAGATGAGAGCAACTCTTCACTTGAAGCAGAAGCTCTTATGAAGGGGCAGATAAAGTATAAAAGAGACGGAAGAATCGATTCCATCTCGGCTATGATTATTTTAGAAAGATATTTAAGTAAAAAACCTACAGCACTTTAAAATATATTGCTGCATCTTTTTCATCGCTGTTGAGTGAGTCTGCTGCGTAATCTTCATCATTTTCAATTAAATCTTTGATTTGCTCTTGGGTATATTTATATGCTATCTCATACGCTTCTTTATCATCAGCTATAAATCCCAGACCACTAAATTGGTAAGGTTCAGCGCGCTCAATACATAATAATGTTCCATCGCAATCAGCTTCAATAAGATCAACGAGCGTTCTGTATGGGATATTAAACTCTGTTGCGTGCCAACCTAGATCTTCTAGTTCTTTTGATGAAAATTCTGAAATTCCATCTCCTGTTGTGTCATCATATGAAGCGCGAAGTACATTGAGTTTGATGATATTTTGCCATGCCGGAGCAGCTTTTATAAGAATTCTCTCATCATCTACGACCACTTTAAGATCTTTGCCTAAAACAGTTTCAAGATTGAGAGGTTTTGGCATGGCAATACCCATATTTGGAGCTTTTGTATGCTCACCTTCATAAATAAGCATTTCACTATTTGCAAAAGGAGGAAAAAGAATTTCTCCGTGTATATTGATTCCAAATGTTTTTGCTAAATTGATTGCACTTAGAAGATCGCTTTTATTTACCACGATGATTTCGTTAAAAAGATTGAATTTTTTCATAAAACTAACTCCTAATTTTTTCGCTATTATAAAAGTTTTTGCTTTATTTGAGTATAATTGCTGAAATTTTTTTTAGGCTTAAGCTTAATATTATGCAAGGAATTAGTATGGGATTAAATGTTTATTATGACAAAGATTGTGATATCAGCATCATCAAAAGTAAAAAAGTAGCAATGATCGGTTTTGGTTCTCAAGGCCACGCACACGCAGAAAATCTACGTGATAGCGGTGTTGAAGTAATCGTTGGTTTGAGAAAAGATGGAGCAAGCTGGGCAAAAGCTGAAGCAAAAGGCTTTCAAGTAATGACTGTTGGAGATGCTTCAGCTGCTGCTGATGTTATCATGATTCTTCTTCCAGATGAAGATCAGTCTTATATCTACAAACATGAGATTGAGCCAAACCTAAAACAAGGCGCAACTATTGCATTTGGACACGGTTTTAACATCCATTACGGACGTATCCACCCAAGAGCTGACATCAATGTTACTATGATCGCTCCAAAAGCTCCAGGACACACTGTACGTTCAGAGTTCGTTCGTGGCGGCGGGATTCCTGACCTTATCGCTGTTGGACAAAATCCAAGTGGCAGTACAAAAGAGTTAGCACTTTCTTATGCATCTGCAATTGGTGGCGGTAGAACTGCGATAATTGAAACAAACTTCAAAGATGAAACTGAAACTGACCTTTTTGGAGAGCAAGCTGTTCTTTGTGGTGGAGCAACGGCTCTAGTACAAGCTGGTTTTGAAACATTGACTGAAGCTGGTTATGCTCCTGAACTTGCATACTTTGAGTGTCTACATGAGTTAAAACTTATCGTTGACCTAATGTTCCAAGGTGGAATCGCTGATATGAGATATTCAATCTCTAACACTGCTGAGTATGGTGACTATGTTTCTGGTAAACGTGTTATCAATGCAGAGAGTAAAGCGGCTATGAAAGAGATCTTAAAAGAGATCCAAGATGGAAGATTTGCAAAAGATTTCATCCTTGAAGGTCAATCAGGTTACCCTCGTATGAACGCTGAGCGTACAAATGCTAGAGCTTCTTTGATCGAGCAAACAGGTGTTAAACTTCGTACTATGATGCCATGGATTGCAGCAAATAAAATCGTTGACACTACTAAAAACTAAAATAGCGACGCACTTGCTGCGTTGCTACGCTCGTCGCGTACTTTAGTACGCTTCCTCACTATGCGCCTTGCAATTACATCACTCTTTTAGTTTTTATGTTTAATATCTTTACATGTAAGGAAATATTTTGGATTCTCTTTTTATTTTGAAAAAAACTGTCTCATTTTTTGTTGAACCGTATGGACTTGTTATACTTTTTTTCTTTGTTGGTCTTTATTTCTTATATAAAAGTCGTTTTACAAAAGCGAAAATTTTTCTCTCTTTCTCTTTTGTATTACTATTTTTATTTTCCTATCCTCCATTTTCAAATCTATTGGTTGAAAATCTTGAAGATGTTTATGGGAAGTTTGAAACAACTGATGCAAATATCTCTTATATTCATGTTCTTGGGAATGGCAATAATGATGACACAACTCAACCCCTTTCTAGTATGATTGGCAATACGAGTTTAAAAAGAGTTGTAGAGGGTGTTTTACTTCAAAAAAAATATTCAAATGCTAAATTGATTCTTACTGGCTATTCAAGCGATTCGAATATTTCTTGTGCAGAGATAAACTCTCAAATGGTACTCGCGTTAGGTGTGGCTAAGACAGATATAATAATCAATCCAAAGCCTAAAGATACCAAAGAAGAAGCAATTTTTGCAAAAAGTATAGTCGGAGACAAGCCCTTTATATTAGTGACATCAGCTACACATATGTTAAGAGCTGTAAAACTTTTTAGAGATAACGGACTAAATCCAATTCCAGCACCTACGGATTTTAAAAAACAAAATATTAAATCATTTTGGATGAAACCAGATATTGAGTCATTTGAAAACTCTCAAGTAGCGATGCATGAGTATATCGGCCTTATGTGGACGATATTAGCACATTAAGCTATTTTATTCTTTATCTACAACCGCACCATACACTTTGAGAAGATTGATGATCTCTTGATTCTTTTTTTGTAATG
>JBBRBK010000069.1:0-10620 GCA_038205935.1 Campylobacterales bacterium | reverse complement strand
ATTTTTTATTGCTTCATAACGCTCTATAAGCATATCATTTTGCTTTAAATTAAAAAATTCATAATGATTTTTACCAGAGAGTTTTGCTTGATACATTGCCTGATCGGCCTGACGAAGCAGTAAATCTGCATCAACATCTTCGAGCTGTGGGAAAATAGTAACACCAAAACTCGCCGATACTTGCACCATGTGTTCACCGATATGAATCTGCTGTGATGCCGCGCTTAATAATCGCTCTAGTAATGGGACAGAGTCTTCTATTGTTGAGAGTTCCGGTAGCACAACTACAAACTCATCACCGCCGATTCGAGAAAGTGTACCTCCCTCTCGTAAAGCCTGTTGCATCTTTGTAGCCAAAGCAATTAACAGTTGATCTCCAACATCATGTCCATAAGTGTCGTTAACCTCTTTAAATCCGTCTAAATCAAGATATGCGATCACCATGGATTGATGGTGGCGCCGTGCTTGAATCATTCCCTGATGAAGCCGATCTGATAATAGTACACGGTTAGGAAGGCTTGTCAATGAATCATAATGAGCTAGATTTTCGAGCTGAGATTCACGTTGTTTTAAAAAAGAAATATCACTCATAATCAACCGTAAAACTTCTATATTATCACTATTTTTCGACATAGAAAAGGCTATTTGCACCCAAAAGGATGTGCCATCTTTTTTCACCATTCTTAATTCGCATAGATTAGATGTCGGTATTGCTAAAAACTTTTTACTAAACAGGGAATAAATATTTTGGTCTTCAGAAAGGATAAAATTGATTATCGAAGCTTTAATTAGAGTATTTCGCTCAACATCGAGCATTTTCGAAATAGTAAGATTGGCTTCTTCGATTAGTCCCTCGGAACTAAGGGTGCAATATCCTATGGGAGCCATATTATAAAGATCAAAATAACGTTCTTTAGTTTCACGCAACTCTTCTTGCATACGAAGTAACTCTTCATTTTGCATCTCCAATTCGATTTGATGTTCTTGGAGTTCAGATAGTGTTCGCGTCAATACTTCTGAAGATGTAGTGTTTATAATAGAATTTTTCATTAAGATTTACCTATTTCTTTGTCTCTAGTTTGGTTCTCTTGAGTAGTCGTTAAAAAAGTGATGACTAACAAACTAACAACAATTTTTTGCATGACTTTCCCCAAAAGTATAATTCAAACCATAAAGTAAAAAAATCCACAAGTTTGATCTAAGTAATGGTATCCGCATATAGTTACTAACAAGTTATTTTTGTTTAGAGTTTAAAATAACTAAAAAGTAACTGCTACTTGTTACATTATCGATGAATAAAAAACTTAAAAAAAGGCGGATAAAAAAATGAGAAAAAATGAAACAAAAACTCAAGTTAACAAAACGGTTCAGTTGAAAGTTGTAGGCGCATTTGCAGTTGCGATGCTTACACTTACAGGTTGTACAAATGAAAGTGCAACTCCTCCAACGACTGGTGATTTTATGAGAATGCATGCAGCTGATGGCAAAGAGATGAGCATAGATCAAAAAGAGATCGCGGCAAGATGGGATAAAGGTTCAAAGCAGGTTAAAGAGGGTGAAGAACTTGTAAAAGCTGGGAACAATGATATGACCAATGGTAAAGAAAAAGTAGAAAAAGGCAATCAAGCTATAGCTGAGGGAACAAAAATAAAAGATGAGAATGAAGCTCTTTTTTATGAAAAGTATCCTGATCAAAAACTCGACCTCAAATAAAGAACAAATAATCGGCTGTTTTTAAAAAGCCGATTTCCCCTCGTACAATACCAAGAGATCGTTATGAAATTTTCAAAACTGATTGTTACATTTATTTCTCTTCTTAGCACGGCTATGTTTGTTCAAAAAAAAGCTGGACAATCAGACAAATATAAGCTATAGTAATAAAAGCCCTCTTTTTGAAGAGATCGAAGTTAAACTCAAAAAAGAATCAATAAAAGGAACTATGATGAACGAGCAAGCACTATACCTACAAACAAAACAAATTCAACTAGATGAGTATGAAGCAAAACTAAAAGAACTAAAAGAGGAATTCTCAGCGTCGGATACGGACACCATGAGAGAACTGAACGAAAAGATCAAAAGCGTAGAGTTGAAGATCAAAGATGCAAAAGAGAAATTAAAAGCGGCAGCTAAGGCTACTAATGAAGAGATTGAGGCTCATAAAAAAGCTATTGATGATGTTTTTAGAGCAATATACACTCATTTAGCAATGAGCTAGCATTTGCTAACACAAGAGGGAGAATGCCCGTCATGCAAACCGATACCAAAGAGCCACAAGATGATTTTAAAACGCTAGCCTACTCGGAGGTAGAGAAAAAATTAGAATCTTCACCTGATGGCCTAAGCCAAGCCGAGTCAAAGAAACGCCTGCTTCAATACGGACCAAACGAAATTACAGAAAAACAAACAAATCCCTTCCTTAAATTCTTGCTTTACTTCTGGGGACCAATTCCGTGGATGATTGAAGCAGCCGTGATCTTATCGGCAATTTCCCAACATTGGCCAGACTTTGGCATTATTCTTACACTACTTATAGCCAACGCCGTGGTTGGCTTTTGGGAAGAACATCAAGCTGGCAATGCCATCGCCGCACTTAAGGCAAAACTTGCAATCACTGCTCAGGTGAAACGCGATGGCAAGTGGATAAGTTCTGCGGCACGTGAATTGGTGCCTGGTGACATTATCCATCTACGACTTGGAAATATTGTACCAGCAGATGCCCGTTTATTGCAAGGTGATCCCATTGAAGTGGATCAGTCCGCATTGACGGGCGAGTCTTTGCCCGTCTTGCACAAGTCTGAAGATGCTGTGTTCTCTGGATCTATTGTTCGCAGCGGTGAAATTGATGCACTTGTATATGCCACAGGTCAAAATACTTATTTTGGCAAGACTGCGCAACTGATACAAGGGGAGCAAACCGCTAGCCATTTTCAGCGCGCTGTGCTGAAAATCGGCAATTATCTGATTATCCTCGCCGTAGTACTAGTCGCTATAATCATCACTGTTGCATTATTTCGTGGCGATCCCATCCTTACTACTTTGCAGTTTGCACTAGTACTGACAGTGGCCGCGATTCCCGTAGCGATGCCGACCGTGTTATCTGTGACCATGGCAGTTGGTGCGCGTCTTTTAGCCAAGAAAGAAGCTATTGTTACCCGTTTGGCCGCTATTGAAGAGTTGGCTGGAGTTGATATTTTATGCTCTGACAAGACTGGAACGCTGACTCAAAACAAGCTGACTCTGGGCGAACCATTTTGTATGAACGACATATCCGCCGAACAAGTTATTTTTAATGGCGCTCTTGCCTCACGTTTAGATAATATGGATACTATTGATGTAGCTGTGTTGGGCGGACTTAAAGACAAAGATGCACTACAAGGCTATGAGGTCGTTCACTTCCAGCCATTTGATCCGGTACATAAACGTACGGAGGCGACTGTGAAGGGTCCTGATGGCAACTTGTTTAAGGTAACAAAAGGCGCGCCGCAGGTGATTTTGCAATTATCTTCCAATACAGACTATATCATCTCCGCTGTCAATAAAGCTGTCGATGAATTTGCGGCGCGCGGCTTCCGTTCTTTAGGAGTGGCGCGAGCTGATGATGAGGGTCAATGGCAGTTTCTTGGTGTGCTTCCCCTCTTCGATCCGCCACGCGAGCAGGCTAAGACAACCATCGCAACTGCGCGAGAGATGGGTGTGAGCGTTAAAATGGTTACGGGCGATGCACTTGCCATCGCACGCGAAACCGCAGCCCAACTGGGAATGGGTAAAAATATTCTCGATGCCAGTGGTTTTGGTGATACTAAGCATCACGAGACGGGGCAACTAGCAGAGTCCATAGAAAGAGCCGACGGCTTTGCACAAGTATTTCCCGAGCACAAGTTTCATATTATTGATGTCCTACAACAACGCGGACACATTGTCGGTATGACTGGCGATGGAGTGAATGATGCCCCTGCGCTAAAAAAAGCCGACTGTGGAATAGCTGTTTCAGGCGCGACGGATGCCGCGCGCGCTGCAGCAGATATCGTGCTGATGACGCCTGGATTATCTGTGATTATCGACGCAATCAAAGAGAGCCGAAAAATCTTCCAACGGATGAATAGTTACGCAATTTATCGCATCGCAGAAACGTTGCGCGTACTATTATTTATGACACTGGCGATCCTGATTTTCAACTTTTATCCACTGACTGCAGTCATGATTGTAATGTTGGCACTACTCAATGATGGGGCTATTTTGTCAATCGCTTATGACAATGTTCATTATAAAAACAAGCCTGAGGCATGGAACATGCATATGGTGTTGGGTGTCTCCACGGTGCTGGGCATCATTGGGGTTATTTCTGCCTTCGGTTTATTTTATCTGGGCGAGCGCGTGTTCTATCTTGACCGTGACCATATTCAGACGTTAATGTATTTGAAGCTCTCCGTGGCGGGCCATCTGACGATTTTTCTGACACGAACTCGAGGAGCATTTTGGTCGATACGTCCGGCAAAAATTTTGTGGATGGCCGTGCTTGGTACGCAAATTGTAGCGACACTGATTGCGGTTTATGGTATATTTATGACACCAATAGGGTGGGGCTGGGCGTTATTTGTCTGGGGCTATGCGCTGATATGGTTTCTTGTAAATGATCGCGTAAAACTACTGGCGTATAAAGTATTTGATCCAACAAGATAAACATATCTAAGTAAGATATGAAAAACTTCGTGATAGCACAAGGATAGTGATGAAAGTAAAATCAAAAGATTTCCGCGTTTTAGCAGGTGAAAAAGTTGAACTTGATAAGTGGTCAACGCAAGTTGAGCCGATATACAAATCGAAAAAAAATTATAAGAAACTTCTAAAAAAACATATTCAAAGGCTGAGCACTCAACAACAGTTACATTATGCATCCAATAATTATTCAGTGCTATTGATATTTCAAGCGATGGACGCAGCAGGAAAGGATGGCGCTATTAGACATGTAATGTCCGGCGTCAATCCTCAAGGGTGTCAAGTGTTTAGTTTTAAGCATCCCAGTGCGGCAGAACTCGAGCATGATTTTCTATGGCGCACTACGCAGGCTCTGCCTGAGCGCGGCCGAATTGGTATTTTTAATCGCTCTTATTATGAGGAAGTATTGATCGTGCGTGTGCATCCGGAAATTTTGCAAGGCGAAGCTATTCCTGAAGTATTATTGAACCAAAAAACTATCTGGAAGGAGCGTTACCAATCCATAGTAGACATGGAAAAGCATCTCCATCGTAATGGCACACGCGTTATCAAGTTTTTCTTGCATCTTTCTGAGGAGGAACAGCGTAAGCGATTTCTAGATCGTATCGACGATCCTAATAAAAACTGGAAATTAAGTCTTGCAGATATTGAAGAGCGTAAATTTTGGAAACACTACATGCAGGCTTACGAAAAATGTCTAAGTGCCACAAGTACGGAAGATGCACCTTGGTATGTGGTGCCTGCTGATGACAAGAAAAACGCGCGGCTGATTATTTCTCAAATTATTCTCGATGCATTTGAATCACTCAAATTAGCTTATCCAGTATCTAGCGAGCAACATTCTCAGGAATTACAAGCGATACGCGAAGAGCTAACAAAAGAAAATTCATAAACAATATATTTATCGCCAAATTTATCTTTGCCAAAACGGGAATTTTTTCCGCCGGCAAAGATAATGCTTGGAGCACTTAATATTATTTACTAAGGTTAGCTTCTATACGTCTATCTTCTGCACGTCTATTTTCTGCACGACCTGCAGTTGTCTTGTTTGTAGCAATTGGATCTGCTTCACCCATTCCTGATACTGTGATTCTTTTTGCTTTAACGCCTAGTTTCACAAGTTCTTTTTTAATAGCAACTGCACGCGCTTTAGAAAGTTTTAGGTTATAAGCAGAGGTGCCAGTACTATCAGCATACCCCGTGATCTTTGTAGTATACTCGGGATTTTGCTTCATGAATGTTGCAAATTCTTTAATCTCTGTTTTATCACCAGCTTCTATTTTAGATGAGTCAAATTTAAAGTTTGCGTGTAAGTTTACAACTACTGGACAGCCATCTTGGTCAACTTTTGCGCCAGCTGGAGTATTTGGACATTTGTCAATAGAGTTTTTAACACCATCATTATCATCATCGCCATCAACTACTACAACTGCTGTCTCTTCAACAACTGGCTTTTCTTCAACAACTGGCTTCTCTTCAACAACTGGTTGAGATTCTAGGGCAGGTACTACAACAGGCGCTGCTTCAACCGGAGCTACAGCAGGTTGAGCTTTTTCTCCAAATGCAATATTGATACCAGCAAGAAGAGCTAAATTGTTATCCCATCTGTTATTATTATTTTTTATCATATAAACTGCTTCAAGTTTTAAAGCAATATTTTTTGTGATTGGCATTTTAGCACCTATTCCAGTATCGAGAAATGGAGAATCAACATTGCCGGTTCTTGCTTCTTGGTGCTCACTCATAGTTTCATAACCAAGACCAGCTTTTACAAATGGAGTTAAATATGAAATTTTATTAAACTCATATACACCGTTTAAAGCGATACGGTACATATTTGTACTGCCAAGGTGACTTGGATCAAAATCTGCGTTTGAGTAAAGAACAGAAAGTTCAGGACTTATAGGCATTCCCGTATTGTTAAGTTGAAACTCACCACCGAAAACAGCTTGGTTCTTGAGATTAAGATTTCCTTCCGCTATGTCATACCCGACTAAAGGTGTAATCTCAAAGTTATAGTCTTGTGCTAATAGCAAAGAAGATGCTAAAAGTGCCGGAACTAGTAGTAATTTTTTCATGGTAATCCTTTTTTTATTATTATAGAAATGTTATAGTTAGTCAGTTACTTTTCGGTTATTCCATAATCTTCATACAATCTTCACTATTTTTATATATATTTCATTTAGATATGATGATACAATATGCAGTATAAGGTGACCAATACATGATTTGTAAGAAGGTTATAAAAGTTTGTTCGCAATTTCACGAGGATAGATATAATGCAAAGAGGGTTCGTTCACACATTTAGAAATCTTTCTCACTCAAATCTTCATGCGAAAGTATTAATTCCTACATTTATAAAAGCTACATGGCAGGTCTATAAGAGTATGGATGTCAAACAACTTTCACCTGAAAAATTTCAAACTCTCATAAAACCTTTAGCGTATATTTTATTTACACTAAGCAAAGATGAAATTGAGCCGGTATTAATAAATATCCATAAAAAATTTAAAAACCCACAAGAGATAAAGTTCTTTTTTAATAATACTTTTTACATCATATTAAATATTTACATTAAATCATTGTATGGAACTACCTCACAATTAGATCAAATTCGCATACTCGTGAATGCCATGGAAGATTTTATACTATATGCATTGGATATATATAGTCATAATCAAGATGCTGATGAGCAGCAACTAGATCTTGTTGCACTATTTGCGAAGTTGCAAGCAAACGACATAGCTATAACAGTGCTAAATACTTATTATGGAGTACCAATACAAAATGAGGGAAAAATACTTCAATCAGATGCCCAAAGTATTCTACTACAAGTACCTTCTGTCCAAATGACAGCGGCAACATATGAAAAGAAGATTCATATCTTAAAAGGTGATGACCTTCCTCATGATCTTTATGCAAAAGTAACAACACACTATTTAAATGGTGAACATGTCTTAAAACTTCATCAATTTGAATATCTAAAAAAAGATCTCTATCAACGTAAAGAAGTTCGAGTTCATCCACTTAAGAAGTTTACTTTGGATGTCATGCATGATAATGAGTTATTTAAATTTGGCCTTTATGATGTGTCACTTGGAGGTATAGCAATCACCAGTAAGAGTAAATTTAACTTTAAAAATAATAGTGTAACTCTCTATTTTCCTGAAGAGATTATTAGTTACGATGGTGAGATCAAAGCAAGCGTTATTACTGTTTCTTTGCTCGATGAAAATAAACTTTATCATGCTAAAATCGATTTAACAACTCAACAAGAATTTTATCTAAGCAAGTATATCAAAAGTCAAGAAAGAGCAATTATAAAAATGTTGCGTGATGAAATTGTCTAAGGCAAGGAGTAAAAAGATAATATTCAAACATGATTGAGTCCTCTTTTCCTCTTTATCAACCTCCAGCAGAAGCGATTCAATAAAAATTTTTGCGGTCTAAATAATCATTTTTTCTTATAGCTTACAAAATAATCATCAACCATTTTTAACTTTAAAATTTTTAGTAAAACCATTATGAATTTTCATTAAATCGTATTTGTCAACAATCTCCCTTTTTCTAACATCAGACGAAGGCCTTGGGTGAAAGCTCTTTGCCCGATTAGTTTTGGAAAGATTACGACGAGCAGCTAATATGAGATATACCCCCTATCTCAAAGAATTCAGACGGTTTGAGTCTATAGTATTTTTCCTCCACGTCTTTGGACTGCTCAGCGTAAGGATTTATCATGACTTCTTGCATCTCCCTAAATAGAGAATAGTTCCCCTCAGTGGCTTGCTGATACGCAGGCACAAGGAACCACTCTCTCAGAGAGTATTTTGGGTTGACAAGTTTCATTCGACAAGAAAGATTCTCGCGGGATTGTGGCGAAGTGGCATTTACATCAGCCGTGTTGGTACTGTTAATGAGTGATTTCCATTTTGTGAGCCACTCTGTCCAGCTCTTTAGTATCGTTTCATCATATGTTAAGTCCTTGTAGAAGCTTTTTTTAAGTGGCTCAATGTCCTTAGGTACTTGTGAGAGCTCTCGAAAGAAGATAGTGTAATCAACAGAAGTTTGTATCATAAGTATTTTGAGCTCGCTAAACAATGCTGCATCAAAAGTGTCAAGTCCAAGCTTGCTAGCCCACATCATTTGCATTTGTGTTTGCATGACTTTGGAAAAGCCACTTCGAATCTCGTCTAGCTCAAGTAGATAGTTTTCATCCAACTTCAGCAATGGCACCAAAGCGTTACAAAACACATGAAAGTTTCGTTCCGCTGCTTGCGGTTGATTTAGGAATGCGAAATGATGTCCGCCACCCGTCCACGGCTGATAATTCGGGTCAAACATATCGCAAAATCCAAATGGTCCGTAATCAAGTGTAAATCCTCCTGCTGCACAGTTGTCACTATTGAAGTTGCCTTGGCAGTAGCCAACACGGATCCAATTTGCCACAAGTGATGTAAGTCGACTGCGGAATTCACCCGCGAGCAATACTGCTTTTTGCGCGGTAGTTAAATTCGTCTCAATTACGTCACTGTATTCACGATCAATCAAGTGCAGCACAATCTTCTCGAGTTCTTCCATCGCTTTTGGATGCTCATTTTTGCGGGCACGTCGACCGAAAAGTTCGATTTGACCAACTCGTATAAACGACGGTGCGACCCGTGTTGAGATAGCGACGGCCTCAGTTATCATCATTTCGGGATCCTTTGAGTGTGATCCCTCTAAATACCATGGTCGTTTGACCTTCTCCGTTTTTGAGGTAAACAAACTCAAAGAGCGTGATGTTGGTACTCCAAGTGCATGCATGTGTTCCTGTGCCAGAAATTCGCGGATGCTTGAGCGCAAGACTGCTCGACCGTCGGCACCGCGGCAGTATGGCGTCCGACCACCACCTTTAAGCTGCATTTCCCAGCGCTTACCGTTAATCACGGCCTCAAGGATGGAAATTGCGCGACCGTCACCGTATCCGTTGCCAGTTTGGAAGGGGCACTGCTGGTAGTATTCTGTGCCGTAAATGGAAAGAGCATACCCACATGCCCAACCGATCTTGCGCATCGGCTCTGGCGCGTGTGAAATATCGCCGGAGAACATGCGGACGAAGTCGGCTGATTGTGCCAGGCTATCAGCGAAGCCCAGTTCGCTAAATAAGTTCTTACTGTGTGCGATGTACTCTGGGTCTTTGATTGGTGTTGGATTCACGGGGACATAGTGCCCACTGAAGACTTGTCGCGGCGAGTGGTCGACACCGTTTGCTTTGGCATCAGGATCGCAGTTGAGAGTATCCATTAGCGAGTAATTTACCAATTTTGCTAGATCGTAGAGCGTTTCTACAGTTTGAGAGTTTTGTTTTATTACTTTCATATATCTTCCTTATTTTATAAACGTACGCCCCAGAGGCAAAAGAAAGATGAAAACAATACTTTTAACATTTCAATTCCCTCCATAATAGATAAATTTATTAAATTATACACTTCTTTTTTGCGCTCAAACTGAATGAAAATCTCTATTGTTTTGAACTTAAAAAAATAGAATCTACAGCAGAGGAATAAGGTGAGACAGCTTTGAATACAAGGCAGATCATTCAAAAGAATATATCTTACTATAAATAAAAAGTTCACGAATAGTTCACAACAGATAGGTTAAGATTTCTATAACACAGAAAAGTGTAAAACAAACAAGGGGTCTAAAAATGAAAAAAATCGTAATAGCTACAATAGCTGCATTGGCAGTTAGTTCTACTTTAATGGCTGCTGGTGCTCCAGCAAATTGTGCAGGATGTCACGGTGTTGATGGTTCTAAAAATACTATAGCAAAAGACTTCGCACCTAACAAATTAAGTGCAGCTGAAATAACTTCTGCTCTTAAAGCTTACAAAACTGGTGCTAGAAATGTTTCTGGTAAAGGTGC
>JBBRBK010000068.1:0-10651 GCA_038205935.1 Campylobacterales bacterium | reverse complement strand
TCCATCATCTAATGGTTAGGATTCAAGGTTTTCATCCTTGCCATAGGGGTTCAAATCCCCTTGGAGTCACCACTTCTTTCATTTAAACTTCCCTTTTATTTATCCTTTAATCTTTTCCAAATCAAACTTAAGTTACAATTTCATAAAAAAATTAGGAATTTATATGTTACGTTTTGCCCCAAGTCCAACTGGCGATATGCATATTGGCAATCTTCGCGTCGCCCTTTTTAATTATATAGTTTCAAAACAGAGAAATGAATCTCTTTTAATCCGTATTGAAGATACAGACAAAGAGCGTAATATCGAAGGAAAAGACAAAGAGATCTTAGAAATCTTAGGTATCTTTGGCATCGAATATACAGAGCTTATGTATCAAAGCAACAATCTTCGTTTTCATTCTATGATGGCACTACAGCTTCTACATGATAAGAAAGCTTTTAACTGTTTTTGTAAACCTGAAACTTTAGAGAAAAAAAGAGAAGAAGCAAAAGAAGCGAAAAAAGCGTATCGTTACGATGGAGCTTGCGAAAATCTTCCTGCAGAACTCGTCATTGACAATATGAATCCTTTTGTTGTTCGTCTTAAAAAGCCCGAAGAAGCGATCACCATAACAGATCTTATCAAAGGTGAGATCACTTTCTCTCCTGATGATATCGACAGCTT
Organism: Campylobacterales bacterium; assembly: GCA_038205935.1. Taxonomy (GTDB): domain Bacteria; phylum Campylobacterota; class Campylobacteria; order Campylobacterales; family Sulfurimonadaceae; genus Hydrocurvibacter. Next base: position 9,988 of record JBBRBK010000068.1, on the reverse strand, counting down.
TATTATTATGCGTCAAGACAAAACTCCAACTTACAACTTTGCATGTTCAGTTGATGATATGTTAGCTGACATCTCTTTAGTGATCCGCGGCGAAGATCATGTAAGCAATACTCCAAAACAGATTGCCATAAGAGATGCTCTTGGATATGACAAAAAGATGCAATACGCACATCTTCCTATTATCTTAAATGATGAGGGTAAAAAGATGAGCAAGCGAGATAATGCTTCAAGTGTAAAATGGATGTTTGAAGAGGGTTATTTGCCATCAGCCATCGCAAACTATCTTATCCTTATCGGCAATAAACCGCCTAAAGAGATTTTCACTTTAGAAGAAGCGATAGAATGGTTTGATATTCACTCTATCTCAAAAGCTCCCGCACGTTTTGACCTTGATAAGCTCAAATTTATCAATAAAGAACACTTAAGACTCCTTGATGCAAAAGAGCTTTCACGCTATGTTGGTTTTGCTGATGATGATATCGGAGAAGTTGCAAAAATATTTTTGGATGAAGTAAGCACTTTAAAAGAACTAAGATCTAAGATAGCACCTATTTTTGCACCAAAAGAGATCCCAGAAGAGTTTACTGTGCAAGCTGCTTCAATGCAAGAGATCATCAAAAATGCGCCTCATTTTGAAGAGTTTGAGGCTTTTAAAACTTATATCATTGAACAATCAGGTCTCAAGGGTAAAAACTTTTTTAAACCGCTTCGCTTTCTTTTAACGGGTGAAGAGCATGGTCCTGAGCTCTCTGACCTTTATCCGTACCTTAAAAACTACATCAAGGAGATAGTCAAATGAGTGAGATAATTCTTGGCATCGGTAGCATATTTCTTACGCTATTAAATGTTTATATTTGGGTCATTATCATTGCTGCTCTTATCACTTGGGTCAATCCAGATCCACGCAATCAGCTCGTACAGATTTTATATCGTCTAAGTGAACCAGCTTACAACTTTGTAAGACGCTTCATTCCGACTGTCTTTAACGGTATCGATCTCGCCCCTCTTATCATTGTCATCGCGTTACAGGTAATTATGCTTGTTCTTAAAGCTGGCCTTGCAAGGCTCGTGTACTAAATGAAACTGTGGCTTTTACTTCTTAGCACCCTACTCTCTGCACAAATAACTCTTGATGAGATCAATTCAAAACCTACTTCTCGTGCAAAGAATTTTCTCATCTGGCAGTTTTTAAAGCAGGATATCACCCCAGATCAAGCAGATAAAGCCTTTGATCAGATAGAAAATGTCAACACAAAACTTTTCTTCATGTATGCCAAAAAAACTTCTCGTCCTGAAATACAATATATTGCAAAATGTATGAATCTTCCTGCAAATGAATTTCTCAAACTCGATGATAACAGTTGTTTGCAAATTGCCATGACTCCGTGGGCAGCAGCTAATTACACGAAACCTCAGATCAAACAACTCCAACAACGTGTTTTTGTACAGAAAACAAAAAACTACTTGGATATTATGAGTTCTGATATGGATGAAACAACACTTATGAAGTACAACCCTTCAGATGTTTTAACTGTTATGAATGGTGCGGGAAAAAAATATAGAGAAGATCATTTCAACCACGCTTATTCAAAAGAGTTTATGACATATATTTCCACTTCACCTAAAATCTCAACACTCGTTGAAGCGACTATTAATGATGAGAAAATGGATCAATTTGTGCCGATTCTCACTTTAATAGATCCAAATAACCTCGATGCTAGCAGCACTTTTTTTATGGCAATACACTATCTTTTAGAAAATAGAAAAGAGCTCGCACTTTCGTATCTAGATGTTTCAAATAAAAAATCCTATGCACAAATAGATAAAGACAAGACAATATTTTGGAAATATCTCATTACTAATGATATAAAGTACCTCAAACAAGTCGCACAAAGCATCAACATCAATATCTATACACTCTACGCTAAAGAGGTTTTAAATATTGATACAATAAACTACTTTACGGCTGAGGGTAAAACCTTAAAATCCAAATGTATTGAAGATCCATTTGCATGGATAGAGATGAAAAAAACGATCAATGCAACTCCAAAAAACGATCTTCATTCTTTAGCAGATGATTATGGTAAAAAAAATATGCTAGTGCTTGAAGGCTATACTCTTGAAAAAGCAAATGCATATAAATTAGAAAATTATATTATGCCTTACACGGATTATACTTCAGCTCTTTCCAATGATGACAAGGCATTTTTATATGCTCTTATGCGTCAGGAAAGCCAATTTATTCCATCTGTAATCTCTTCATCTTATGCGCTAGGACTTATGCAATTAATGCCGTTTTTAGTTGATTCACTTAACAAACAGATGCCAAATAAAGTCTCTTGCTACAGTGATATGTTTGACCCACAAACAAATATCTCATTTTCAATCAAACATCTCACTTGGTTAGACACACAACTGGATAATCCTCTTTTTAAAGCTTATGCTTACAATGGCGGTCTTGGATTTACAAAAAGATATATTCAGTCTGGTAAATTTACAACTGGAGAGTATGAACCGTTTTTAAGTATGGATACGATGACGAATGTTGAAAGTAGAGAGTACGGAAAGAGAGTCTTAGCAAACTATGCTATCTATAAAAAAATCTTGCATGAGGATTTTTCTATAGTTCATTTTTTTGATAAATTAAAGGCAGAGAACCAAATTTCCCATCTTGTAAAGTAAGGGTGAGTTTATCACACTGCGATGGTGGAAATGCTACGAGATAATAGCTAGTCCAGCTGTTATCAAGTGCTATTAATCCCTCAAACTCATTTTTTTGATCCAGTTTTTTTATCTTCACAGGCAACGCATCATTAAGTTTTACAACCATGTTACTCCCGACTATACTGTTTGGATCAGACAAGGTATCTTTGTTTTTTGTATAAACTGTTATATAAAAATATTCCATACCATTGTATTTCTGAGGATTTACTTCATTAAGATAAATGCTAGATACAACCCCAACAACATCATTATCCAGATTGATTTTTGAAGTTCTAAGACTTGAAGCAGCCTGCTCTTTTACAGTTGTAAAATGAAATCTTGAAAATGCATTATTTGTTGTACATCCTGAAAATACCAAAAGAGTTGTCAAAACAAAGCTAACATGTAAAGGAAAGTGCATAAAAAAACCTGAAAAATTTAAGATTTCTAATTATAGCTTAAACAACTTTTTAATGAGTATGAAGTATAATCCAAAGATGAAAAAGAGAATAGCAGTGGCTTTTACGGGCCCTTCAAATAGCGGAAAAACAACATTAATACTCAAAATTGCAAGAAAGCTTATCCATGAGCATGGCAAAGAGGTCGCAATCATCAAACATGATCCAAAAGATAAAGCAAGATTTGATGTTGAGGGTAAAGATAGTTATAAGTTTACAGATACGGGTGCGGAAGTCATCGTCACTTCTTCTACTCGTACAACATACTTTTCAAATAGACAAAAAGAACTCGATGAGATGATACGAGTTTTTGGAGAGTTTGATATCTTACTTGTAGAAGGTCTTAAAAGTCTTCCACTACCGCGTATTAGTGTGTTTAGAAACTCTCTTGATGAGAGTTATTTTGAGTACATGGATGCGCTCGCAGTTGACGAGACTATAGATATTAATAAATATGAGATTCCAAAAGATGTCAAAATTCTGAATTTAAATAATACAGACGAAGTAATTGAGTGGATATTTAATAATGCAAAGGAAGTATAAATGAGAGATATATTTGATGCGATACAAAGAAGTGCGAAACGTATTAAAACTGCAATAGATGTAAAAGATTTTGGATATTCCGAGTCTGAGAACAGCTCAGGAGAAACGCAACTTCAGCTTGATATCAAGTGTGACATGATTATCGAAGAGGAATTTAGCAATGTTTTATCTATAAACACAATCGCAAGTGAAGAAAAAGAAGATGCGATGAAATTCAGAGATGATGCACCTTACTTCATCGCTTATGATCCTCTTGATGGTTCATCACTTATTGATGTCAATCTTAGTGTAGGTTCTATCTTTGGAATCTATAAAGGTGGATTTGGCGCTGAGAATATGGTTGCATCTTGCTACATTGTTTACGGTCCTCGCGTTGAGATGGTATTCGCCGAAAACAAAGTAAAACTTTACTTGCTTCAAGCGGGAGATTTTGAGTTTGTTAAAGAAATTCACTTAAAAGAAAAAGGCAAACTAAACGCTCCAGGAGGCACACAGCAAAACTGGCTTCCCTACCATAAAGAGCTTGTAGATTCGTTTTTTGCAGAGGGCTATAGACTTCGCTATTCAGGTGGAATGGTTCCAGATTTACATCAAATCCTTCTCAAAGGTGGCGGACTTTTCTCATATCCAGCAACTTCTGACAAACCTGAGGGCAAACTTCGTAAGCTTTTTGAAGTGTTTCCATTTGCTTACATGTACACTAAAGCTGGCGGTGAAGCGATCGATGGAAAAAATAATCTACTTAGCCTTTCATGCGCTCATGTACACGATACATCTCCATGTTTTTTCGGCTCAAAGCACGAGATCTCAAGAGTAAAAGATGTCTATGCAAGAAACTGATATCTATGAACAAAGACTAGATATGATGATAGTCGAGATTCAAAAATGTCAGGAAGAAAAAACACTAGAGAGTTGCAGTAAATGTGAACATTACATAGGCTGTGAACTTAGAAATAAATATATTGCGGCTGTATATGACTCAATGTCAAAAGGACAGACCGGTGGATTTGAATTTTAAATGAATAGGGATTTTATGAAAAACTACATAACGACGCCAATATACTATGTCAATGGCGAAGCTCACATAGGTCATGCGTATACAACTTTTATAGCTGATACACTCGCACGTTACGGTAGACTTAAAGGCGAAGATGTTTTCTTTTTAACAGGAACAGATGAACATGGTCAAAAGATCGAAGAATCTGCAAAGAAAAACGGCAAATCTACAAAAGAGTTCGCAGACGAGATCAGTGCGACTTTTAAAAACCTTTGGGATGATTTTGGTATCAGTTATGACAAGTTCATTAGAACGACTGATGATTACCACATGCAAGGTGTACAACATGCATTTCTTAAAATGTATGAAAAAGGCGATATATACAAAGGCGATTATGAAGGTCACTACTGTGTAAGTTGTGAGACTTTTTTCCCTGAAACTCAGCTCATTGATGGCGAATTTTGTCCTGATTGTGGGCGTGCAACAAGCATCGTAAAAGAGGAAAGCTACTTTTTTAATCTCTCAAAATATGAAAAACCTCTTTTGGAATATTATGAGTCTCATCCAGATTTCATTCTTCCTCGTTCAAAAAGAAATGAAGTTATAAACTTTGTAAAAAATGGTCTTCATGACCTCTCTGTAACTCGTACAAGCTTCACTTGGGGTGTTACTCTTCCTGCGTCTTTTAATGATGACAAACATGTTATGTATGTTTGGCTTGACGCTCTTTTAAACTATATTACAGCGCTTGGATATGGAAAAGATGAAGAAAATATGGGCTATTGGCCTGCGCAAATGCACCTTGTTGGAAAAGATATCCTTCGTTTTCACGCGATCTACTGGCCTGCATTTTTGATGAGTCTCGACCTTCCGCTTCCAAAACATATTGGTGCTCACGGCTGGTGGACAAGAGATGGCGAAAAAATGAGTAAGTCAAAAGGCAATGTCGTCTCTCCAAAAGAGGTTAGCGAAGCGTATGGCTTAGAAAACTTCAGATATTTTATGCTCCGTGAAGTACCATTTGGTCAAGACGGTGACTTTTCTCAACGTGCATTCATCGACCGTATCAACTCAGATCTCAGTAATGATCTTGGAAATCTTTTAAACCGTATTATCGGTATGAGTGGGAAATATTCTGAATTTCATATCGATAGCGTGGATGTTTTAAAATACCACACCAAAGAGATCAACGAAGCGAATATCATCTTAGATAGTTTGGATGAATATATCACAAATCTTCAACCTCATAGATACTTAGAAGAACTATGGAAACTCTTTAGCATCGGTAATAAAGCGATCGAAGAACATGCTCCTTGGGTAAAAATGAAAGAAGACAAAAAAGATGAAGCACTTGCAACTGTCGCACTTGTTGCCAATGTCCTAGCAAAAGCCGCTGTAGCTCTACATCCTGTCATGCCTAGTACAACGTCAACAGTTGCTGATGCACTTGGATTTACTATAGACAGCACATCATATAAAGCCATCGTAGTTGAAAAATCTCTACTTAAAGCTTTTGTCATTAAACAAGTTCCACCACTTTTTCCTCGCGTCGAAGAGCCTTTGATGCAAGATAACAGTGCAAAAGAGGAAACTCTAGTCGTAGAAGTCAAAGCTGAACCAAAAAAGATGGAAGCGAAAAAAGAGACGACGGTTGAAGGTGATAACCTTATCGAAATCGGACAGTTTTTTGAAACAGCTTTAAAAATCGGTACGGTTTTAGATGCCGCAGAGGTTCCAAAAAGTAAAAAACTGATCCAGCTCAAAGTAGATGTAGGTGAAGAAGTTCCCCGCCAAATCCTCGCTGGAATAAGAGAGTTTTATACTCCTGAGGAACTTATCAATACACAAGTATGTGTCGTTGCAAACCTTAAACCTGCAAAACTAATGGGACTACTTTCTGAGGGTATGCTCTTAGCTGCAAAAGATGAAGATGGACTTTGTCTTATCAGACCTGAAAAATCTAGAAAAGCGGGCACACCGATTGGATGAGACTAGAAAATGTCATCGCATTAACCCATGCAACACTTCTAAATTCTCCTTATGTTAGTGATTTTAGCGGCATTACTTACGAAGTAAAGAGTGTCAAAAGAGGCTCTCTTTTCGTCGCTAAAGAAAACAGTGAAATAGAGCTTGCCATACAAAACGGTGCGTATGGGATTCTTTTTGATTCTCCTATGCAGATGTGTGACAGCGAGATTGCTTGGATCAAGGTAGATGATCTGCAAAGCGCGCTTTTACGCATTCTACGATTTCATATATTAGATAAAAATATCAGCGCTTATGAATGTGATGCCATAACGCTTGACCTTTCATTACAAATCTCCACAGAAGAACGTTTTAAAGCTCTTAATGGTGATATCTATAATACCTTTAAAGAACTCTGGGAGATCCCTCAAGACGCTGTTGTTTTGTTTTCGCACACCTTTACATGTAAGGATATTTTCACTCATGCAAAAGAGATGCCAAAGAGTACTGATGTAAATATCAGTATCATAGAACAAACACTTTTTGAGACCTCTTTTATCTATGATGATATCTACTACGAAAGACAAGCTTTGTCTGTCTTTTTTATCCCTTACTTAGAGATTCTTTTATCTCTTTTTAAAGAGGAAAAAATCGATTTCAAAATAAATTCTTTTAAACATCTTTCTCATTTTGAACCTGTTTTTACAAACAAAAATTTTGAAGCCAAAGAGTTTGGCACAAGTGATAAAGTCCTAATATTTGAGCCAGATTTTGAATTTATAGAGTCCCAAATAACTTTTTTACAAAATCAGGCAAACTGGGCAAAACTGATCTATATCTTACCCATAAATAAAATAGATGAGACACAAAGATTGGCAAATATCTTCACCTATACGACGCAACAAGATATTATTAGTATCTTAAAAAGTACGAATTTTCACTTTGCACTTATTGCCGAGCAAAATAAAACCCTCTTAGAAACAAGTTTTTTTACAAAAAAGACACAACAGCTTACTTTAGAGTTTTAAGAAAACTACTCCAAAAACTCTATTTTGTAAAAACCTAAGAGTTCGTTATAAAGATCAGGAAAGTTTTCTTTAAGAGCATTTGGTTTTTCAAAAAATAGCTCTGTGATTACTGCAAAAAATTCCGCTTCATTTGTACTTGCATAACTTCCAAGCAGCTTGTACTTCCCCCATTCTCTATTTTTTAAAACGATTTTATTTAAGGCAATAAAATTTCTGCCTAGACTTCTCGCCCAAGCTTCATACTTTGAAGCAGGCATTGGTGGAACGCCATCAACTTCTCCATCCATAAAGTCGATCTCATGTGCAAACTCGTGGATAATGACATTTCCATGACTTGGATGATACGCTTCTTTTTTCGCCTCATGCCAGCTCAAAACAACCGTATCACTTGCGGATTGGCCTTCGAGTAAAAATCGCTCATTTGTGTAGATGCCACCATTTGAGCTAATCTCTTTTGAGATAATTGTATTTGGATAGATGATGATGGTTTTAAGATTCTCATAACAGTTTTCTTTGCTTACACCCACAGGGCCCTTCGCATGTAAGAGAAGTAAACACGCATAAAATCCTATAACGATTTTCATCTCCATCGTGACAATACAATGTACGCCGATAAACTCTTTAGTATTTATAAAAAACATTATCGATTTTTGAATATCTCTTTGATCTATTTTACTAAGTTTATTGTAATGTGAAATCTTCAAAAGAACAGCCTCATGCTCTTTTAAAAATGGAGCATTAACGATTTTTTGTAATCTTTTCTTTTTATATCGTGAAAAGACAATGTAAAATAATAAAATACTCACACCGCTTTGAAACAATATTATCAAAACTGACAAGTAGTAATCCATATTGTACATTTCCTTTTTAATCTATAATCGCTCTACAAAATTAGACACGACTTAAGAGATTATCATGTTATAAAAAGAGTACAGATAAAAGCGTGTAAAGACGCCAATACTAGCGGATGGATGTTGTGGAATCCATCAAGCAGGTATAATGAAAATTATTTTATAAATGTACCATCTCATGGATATCAAGACCAAAACCGCCAAGACCAATAAGCTCTTTTTGTTTTGAAGATGTGATGAGATTCATACTCTTTACATGTAGGGATTTAAGTATCTGCGCGCCGATGCCATATTCTCGCATCGATGCACTTGCTTCATGCGCTGGCTTATTAATAAAAACTAAAACTCCACTATTTTGTTTTAAATATTCAATCGAATCTACAAGATGATTATATTTTTGTTGGTTTAAAAGCAAATCGATGTCAGGCAGGACATTATGCACTTTTACATTAGAAACAGATCCGACATTATGAAAAACAATCGCCGTATGCTCTATTTTATTATGATCTACAAAACTGTATTTCTTCACTTTTACACCAAAAAACTCTATCTGCTCTTCACTAACTTGAGTCACTAAAATCTCATTTGCAAGTCTATACTCAACAAGATCTGAAATATAAACGATGTTTAAATCATGCTCTTTTGCAAAGATATCCAAATCATCGCGGCGAGCCATCGTCCCATCATCTTTGATAATCTCACAAATCACAGAACTCTCATTGAGCCCTGAGAGACGACAAAGATCAACAGAACCCTCCGTGTGACCTGTACGCACCAAAGTTCCGCCATCTTTTGCGATAAGGGGAAAGATATGCCCTGGTTTTACGAGATCATTTTTATTACTGATAGGATTTGCCAAGATCTTGATAGTCATATCTCGCTCGTTCGCAGAGATACCAGTTTTTGCTTCTACGGCGTCCACAGAGACTGTAAAAGCCGTCTCATACATAGAAGTATTTGAACTTACCATCGGATTTAGTTCAAGTCTTGTCGCTATCTCTTTACTTATAGCCACGCAGATAAGACCTCTTGCCTTTGTTGCCATAAAATTAACGTGTTCGGGCGTAGAAAACACAGATGCATAGACGAGATCACCTTCGTTTTCACGATCTTCATCGTCTACCATGATGACCATTTTTCCTTTTTTAATATCTTCTATTGCTCTTAAAACTCTTGTCACTGGTGTCATAAAATCTTCTTTATTTGTAAATTAGTGAGTGATTATATTCAAACTAAGCTAAAAAGGATTATAAAGCAGAAATCTACTTGACAAAATAGTTATATTTACATATAATTTCGGCCCAACAACAGGTTTAGCTTGTTTGTTAGATATCGCGGAATAGAGCAGCACGGTAGCTCGTCGGGCTCATAACCCGAAGGTCATAGGTTCAAATCCTGTTTCCGCACCCAACTTATAACTGTAAATCATTGGGGTGTCGCCAA
>JBBRBK010000067.1:0-10693 GCA_038205935.1 Campylobacterales bacterium | reverse complement strand
AAAAATAGAGGAGATACTACAATGATAACCTCGCTTTTAGAGTTAGAAGAACTGGCAAACTGTAAACGATGTGACGAAGCAAGTATCGTCGAGGAACTTAGGGTTTGTATTGGCAGTAGCTGTGCCTCACGCGGAGCTGATGAGATTGAAAAAAGTCTTAAAACTGCTATAGAAAAAAAAGATTTGCAAAGCAGATGCAGAGTCAAGGGCGTTGGTTGCAGCGGTCTTTGTGCCAATGGAACTCTTGTTTCACACTATAAAAATTCTACAAAAGAAAACACACTTTATGAAGAGATCACACTAGATGATGTAGATGCGCTAGTTATCTCCATTGAAGAACAGAAAAATTACCTATTAAAAGTTTGCGATACAAATCAACCATTTTTTACAAAACAGACAAAAATAGTGCTTGAAAATGCTGGAATCATTGACCCAAATGATATTGAGGATTATATTGCCCACGGTGGATATGCGACACTCTTTCATGTGCTACACGACATGATGCCTCCTGATGTTATCAACGAAGTCAAGATCAGCGGACTGCGTGGTAGAGGCGGCGGCGGATTTCCTACTGGTCAAAAATGGGAAAGTGTTTACAAGGTTCAAAGCGATCAAAAATATATCGTTTGTAACGGTGATGAGGGAGATCCAGGCGCATTTATGGACAGAGCGCTTATGGAAGCTGATCCGCATAAAGTAATTGAGGGGATGATTATTGCCGGGTTTGCTTGTGAGGCAACAAAAGGATATATCTATGTCCGCGCGGAATATCCTGTCGCGGTTGAAAAACTGAATCGTGCCATAAAACAAGCTAGAAAACTTGGAATTTTGGGAAATAAAATAGCCCAGAGCGGATTTGATTTTGATATAGAAGTGCGTCTTGGCGGAGGTGCTTTTGTATGTGGAGAAGCTACAGCGCTCATAGCTTCCATCGAAGGAAATAGGGGCAATCCAAGGCAAAAGCCGCCACATTTGAGTGACTATGGACTTTGGGGCGAACCAACAGTGCTTAACAACGTAGAAACTTTGGCAAATATTCCCTCCATTTTAAAAAACGGTGGAGAGTGGTTTAAAAATATCGGCACACCAACGTCTACAGGAACAAAGATTTTCGCTCTGACTGGGCATATCAAAAATACAGGTTTGGTCGAAGTTCCGATGGGAATCACTATTAGAGAACTCATTTATGAGATCGGAGGCGGTGTCAGCGATGGCAAAGCACTCAAAGCGATCCAGACAGGTGGTCCAAGTGGAGGCTGTATTCCTACCCAATTTTTAAATCTTTCCATAGATTATGACTCACTCAAAAGTGTTGGAACCATTATGGGAAGCGGTGGAGTTATTGTAATCGATGAGAGTTCCAATATGGTAGAATTAGCGCACTTTTTTATGGATTTTTGTAAAAGTGAATCGTGTGGCAAATGTGTTCCTTGTCGCGTGGGAACGACACAGCTCACGCTTTTACTTGAAAAATTTATCGCAAAAGAGGCAACAATGGCAGATTTCGAACTCCTAAAAGAGCTTTCAAATGTCGTCAAAGGTACAAGTCTCTGCGGGCTTGGACAAACCGCTCCAAATCCAGTATTAAGCACCATACGCTATTTTGAGTCAGAATATCTCGAAGGGATAAAAAATGATTAAGCAAAAAGTACGTGTAAAATCTTTTAAAATCAATGATATTACAGTGACGGGCAGATCAAATCAGACTCTTTTGGAAGTTGCAAAAGAGCATGATATTTTTATTCCGACACTTTGTTATCTTGAAGGGCTTAGTTGTGTCGGGTCATGCAGACTTTGTTTAGTAGAGATCAAAGGCGCTCATGAACTCGTCCCAGCTTGTACTTCAAAAATTAAAGAGGATATGGAAGTCATAACGACATCTGCAAAAATCGATTCGCACCGAAAGATGATTCTTTCTATGATATTTTCAGAGCGTAGTCATACTTGCAGTGTTTGTGAGGCAAATGGAGATTGTGAACTTCAAAATAAATCGGTTGAGTTACAGCTTGAACACTCTTTAGTTCCATACATTGACTCAAGATTTGCCATTGATGCCTCACATAAAAACTTTGTCTATGACCCAAATAGATGTATCTTGTGCACAAGATGTGTACGTGTGTGTAATGAAGTAGAGGGCGCTAATGCTATCAACATTGGCGGACGCGGGATAAACTCTATGATCATTCACGATATGGATGAACCTTGGATCGATTCACAAAGCTGTACGAGTTGTGGCAAATGTGTCTATGTTTGTCCAACGGGAGCGTTGTATGAAAAAGAGATCTCAAAAGAGGATGTCATCACAAAAAGAGAAATCATCCTCAATCTACTAAAAAGCAAGGCTGAAAATGAATAAAATACGCTTAGCGACCATTTGGCTTGATGGATGTTCTGGCTGTCATATGTCTTTTTTGGATATGGATGAGAGACTCATAGAACTCGCTCCCTATTTTGATGTGGTTTACAGTCCTTACGTTGACGCTAAAGAGTTTCCAACAGATGTGGATTTAACTATTGTCGAGGGCGCGCTTAGCAGTGATCATGATCTAGAAATCATCAAGAAGATACGGGCAAATTCCAAACTTATTTTAGCTCTTGGAGATTGTGCAATCACGGGCAATATTTCTGCGATGAAAAATCTTTACGGAAGCGAAGCAGTCCTTCAAAGAGGCTATTTTGAACTCGCAGATATGAATGAAAAAAACAGATACCCTTCTATTGTTGTTCCAAAACTTTTGGACAGAGTGATTCCCTTGCATGAAGCTGTACATGTAGACTATTTTCTCCCAGGATGCCCAACGCCAGCTGATGCAATACACGAGATGATACACGCACTTATCAACGGCACAACGATTGATATTAGTAAATATACAAGGTTTGGAAAATGAAAACAATCACCATCGATCCTGTCACTCGAATAGAGGGTCATGCAAAGATAACGATAGATCTAAATGAAGATGGAAGCGTAGAAGATGCACGCTTACATGTAACGCAATATCGAGGGTTTGAAAAGTTCTGTGAAGGAAGGGTTTATACAGACATGCCTGCTCTTACGGCTCGAACTTGCGGTATTTGTCCTGTAAGTCATGTCATCTCTGCTTCAAAGGCATGCGACGTGCTTTTAAATGTTACGCCTCCAAAAGCGGCTATCAATATAAGAAAAATAGTCAACCTCGCACAAATCATTCAATCCCATACGCTCAATTTTTACCATTTAAGTAGTCCCGATTTTGTGTATGGTTTTGATGCACCAAAAGAGGATAGAAATATCTTTAAACTGATGCAAACTCATCCGCAAATGGCAAAAGATGGGATAGAACTTCGTGCCTTTGGACAAAAGATTATAGAATCCCTTGCAGGAAAAAGAATCCATCCAACGGGAATCGTTCCCGGAGGAGTGAGTCAAGCCTTACATGGTGAGACAAAAGAGCAGATTTTAAGCCAGATTCCAAGAGCGTTAGAGATCGCACAAAATACACTCAAATATTTTAAAGAAAATCTTCATAAATTTCAAAAAGAGATAGACAATTTTGCCAGCTTTCCATCACTATTTATGGCACTTGTGGGTGAAGATGGAAGTTTGGAGCATTATGATGGAGTGCTTCGTTTTATCGACAGTGAGGGCAATATTTTAAACGAAGCTATCGATCCGCAAAACTATAAAGAGTTTATAGGCGAGGCGGTCGAAGATGACAGCTTTCTAAAATCTCCATACTATAAACCGCTTGGATATCCGCAAGGTATGTATAGAGTCGGGCCACTCGCTAGACTCAATGTCGCTACAAAATGCGGTACGCCACTTGCAGATGAGGAATTCAAAAACTTTAAAGCTCTCGGGAAGGGTAAACCTGTTCAAAACTCTTTTTACTATCATTATGCAAGAATTATTGAGATTATTTACAGTATCGAAAAAATAAAACAACTTTTAAGAGATGAAGATACACAGAGCGATAATATTGTTGCAAGAGGAAAGATAAATGCAAGCAGAGGTGTCGGATGCTCCGAAGCACCTCGCGGAACTCTTTTTCATGATTATGAAGTCGATCACAACGGCATCATAGAAAAAGTAAATCTCATCATCGCCACGGGGAATAATAATCTTGCGATGAACGCTGGAGTGAAGCAAGTTGCTCAAGCGTTTATAGATCCGGCAAACATCACAGACGGAGCGCTCAACCGTGTAGAGGCGGTTATACGTTGTTTTGACCCATGTTTGAGCTGTTCGACTCACGCACTTGGGATCATCTCTTCACAAATAGAGCTGCGTGACCATAATAAAGAGATCATCAAAATATTTGCGAGAAACTGATCTTTGAAAGTCATCATCGGTTATGGGAATGAGCTTCGAGGAGAAGATGGCTTTGGGTTAGAAGTTATTAAAAAACTTCAATCCTTTACCCGGGAAGATATCAAACTTATCAGCGCGTTTTGTCTCACTCCAGAACTGATCTTAGAGATGTTAGACGCCGATGAGATCATTTTTGTGGATGCTTGTTATGACGAAGAAAATCATTATGCCCTCGCTTGTTCCATTTTAAAAAACGGCTCAAATCTCAGCCATCATATCCAGCCACAGATACTTATGGCTCTGATGCGAGATGTGTATGAGAAAAAAGTCGATTATTCCATCTGTTCTATGCTTACATGTAACTTTGAAATGATTGAAGATACTCAGAAATATTACAAATGTATTGATAAAGTTACCTCTTTCTTAATTGTATAAATAATTGCTAATATTTAGAATTATTGATACAATACTGAATAATTATTCATTATAAAGGAAGTAAATATTTTGACTGATAAAAAACAGCAAAAAAAAGAACAGATAATGTTGGCATCACTGGGTCTTTTTGCTTCAAAGGGTTTTTATAATACAACTATTCCAGATATTGCACTCTCTTTAAAGATGAGTGTGGGGAATATGTATAACTACTTTAAATCCAAAGATCTTCTTGCAAGAGAGATTATCAAATTTGTATCTTCATATTTTGGAAAAAAAATTAAAGCTATTAATGAACAAGAGATCTCAACAAGAGAAAAAACAAGAAAGATTGTCGAGATCTATTTTCAGACAGCTATAGTAAAACCAGAGATGCTAGACTATTTTTTAAGAATCTATCTTTCAACGAGAGAAGTGTTTAAAGATGGTTGTGAAGGTATGATATGTGTCAACGATTTTGTGATGGAGATCATGATCTATTTTGAAGAGGGAGTCAAATGCGGAGATCTTAGAGATCAAGATTTTTTTAGTGCATTTGGACTTTTTATGGGTTATTTAGGTGGTATGGTATTTTTACAAGGTGAAAAAGTACTGCCAAAAGCACTCAATGAATACGTAGATGATGTATCAGATAACATATATAAAGCTCTAAGCGCATAACCATGAAAACAAAAGTGAAGATTCTATGGCTTGGTTTGATGACCTGCAATGGCAATACTCACTCTTTTTTAAACTATCCTCACTTAGAACAGTTCTTGAATGATTTTGAATTTATATATCATCCCATTATCGATTCTGAGTACTCTTTAGGAGATATTATTTCGCAAGATATTGCTTGTGATATTTTACTCATTGAGGGTGCTATCGCAGATGATTTTATAAAAGCAGATGTTTTAGGTATTGACATCATTAAAAAATATTCAAATATAGTCTCCAAGATAGTTACCGTAGGAACATGCGCCACTTTTGGCGGTATCTTTAAAGAAAGCCATTATAAAAATGTTTCCGGTTTGCACTTTAGAGAAGAGAAGCGTACAGAGAAGTTTAATGATCTTCTTGAAAAAACCATTTCAATTTCTGGCTGTCCGATCCATCCAGAAACCTTAGTAAATACTCTTTATGCCATAAAAAAAGGGTTAGATTTAAAGCTCGATGCTTATTTAAGACCTAAAGAATATTTTGCATATACCGTACACAATGGATGTACGAGAAATGAATATTTTGAGTATAAAGTAGATAATCATCACTTTGGTGAACTTGAGGGATGTATGTTTTACGATCATGGTTGTCAAGGCCCTTTTACACATGGAAGCTGTAACAAGATACTTTGGAACGAGGTAAACTCTAAGACAAGAGCAGGGCTTCCATGTATGGGATGTACTGAACCGAGCTTTCCAAAACAAAATCTTTTTAGTACGAAAAAGAATATGGGTATTCCAGAATTTCTACCAGTTGGCGTAAATAAGCGAGTATATTTAACACTCGCGGGAATTACGAAGGCCTTTACAATAGATAGATTACAAAAGAAGTTATTAGATGATTAAACTTATAGAAAAAATAGAGGGCGAAGCCAAACTCAATTTCCATTTTAAAGATAACAAAATTGATAACGTAGATGTTGATTTTATGTCCACACGTCACATAGAAGATATTTTAAAAGGTAAATCACCTTTGGATGCCTTAGTCATAAATCCAAGAGTCTGCGGTATCTGCGGACATGCACATCTCATAGCTACGGTGCGAGCTTTAGAAGATTGTTATGAGAAAATAGAGATCTCAAACAAAGCAAAGATCATACGAGAGTTGACACTTAATTTTGAACTTATACAAAATCATTTTAAATGGTTTTACTTGACGATCTTTCCACTTTTTGGATTGAAACAAGATGTCATAAAAGCAGTCACGCCATCTCAACTGATGGGAAAAGCCATAGCACTTTTTGGCGGTCAATATCCTCATACTTCTTATGCGATTGTCGGTGGAGTTGTTTGTGAGATCACTAATATGGATATCCTTAAGCTAGAGCATTATATAGATGAGACGATTGCATTTTTTGAAAAAAATGTGCTTGATGTAGATATACAGATGTTACAAAATTGCGATAATGTGATGAGTGTTTTAAGTAAAAAAGGAGATTTGGTAGATATCCTTCATCTGATAGAAACAAATGGTTGGCTGGAGTATGGAAAGAGTTATGATAGATTTATCGTGTTTGGAGAAAGTAGTTATTTTGCCAAAGGAAAATCGATTAAAACCAGAGTGATGCATAATCTATCTCTAGCGGATGTTGAAGAATCTGCATCGACAAGCTCTTTTGCTAAAAGTGTTCACTATCATGGCAAATATTATGAAGTAGGTCCTTTGGCTCGCGCAATGGTAAGAAAAACTCCACTCATTAAAGATGCACATAGAAAATATGCAGACAGTATGTTTACAAGAATCTTGGCAAGAGTATGTGAAATTTCACAGTTATTATTACATTGTAAATCACTTATTGCGCAGTTGGATTTAAGTGAACCCTCATATATAAAACCAAAAATGGAGATAACGAGCTTTAACTCAAGCGGCTCTTCTGCAGTGGAGGCGGCTAGAGGAACACTTATCCATAAAGTAGTTATCGAGGATTCCCTTATCAAAAGTTATGAGATTATAACGCCAACTCAGTGGAACTTATGCGGAGGGGTGAACGAAAATCATGGTGTCTCACAAAAGGCAATGATAGGACTTGAAAATATTGAAATAGCGGAACTCGTGTTTAAGAGTTTTGATGTTTGTTCCGTCTGCACTACACATTAAGAAAATTAATATATAACTTTTTATTATTTAAGCAATTTTGAAGATTAATTCTTTTAAAATGTTGTCAAGTGAATGAACATTCATTTTACAAGGAGTCGAGGATGTCAGATAGAATAGAGGGAGTAAAGAAACTGTTTACTTCAAAGAGTGCTCGAGTTGAGACAAACAAAGGTGAGTCTTATTACAACGATTTGTTTGAGAGATGTCAAACAAGATTAAGTGATCTACGTGCTTCACAACCTGCTAATAGATTAGATTTTAGTGAATTATTACATGACAATGGCGTAGATAGACGTGATTTTATGAAGTGGGTAAGTGCCACAACAGCAATGCTTATGCTCCCTCCGATGTTTTCACCTTTAGTTGCAGAAGCTGCAGAGCTCATGAATCGTGCTCCCGTTATCTGGCTAGAACTTCAAGATTGTGCAGGAAATTCAGAAGCATTACTTCGTTCTGATGGACCAAAAATAGATGAGATCGTACTTGACATCATCTCTCTTGAATATCACGAAACATTGCAAGCTGCATCAGGATTTCAGGCGGAAAAACAGCTTGATGAAGCGATAGAAACTTTTAAAGGCAAATTTTTGCTTTTCGTTGAGGGTTCTATTCCTATGGGTATGAATGGTCAGTATGGAACTATAGGTGCAAGCGGTGAGACATTTTATGATCACTTGATGCGTATTTCAAAAGATGCTGCAGCTGTAATAGCTGTTGGTGCATGTGCAACATTCGGCGGTATTCCAGCCGCTGCTCCAAATCCTACTGGAGCTGTTGGAGTTATGGATGTTGTAAAAGGCAAACCTTTAGTAAATATCCCTGCATGTCCTGCTAACCCTATAAATATGGTTGGTGTTGTAATGCATTACGTTTTGACAGGACAACTTCCTGAGTTGGATTCTTTATTGCGTCCTAAATTTGCATTTGGTTATAGAATCCATGATAACTGTGAAAGACGTGCACACTTTGATGCTGGTGAATATGTAGAAGAGTGGGGCGATGAGGGTGCAAAAAATAACTTTTGTCTTTATAAAATGGGATGTAAAGGTCCTATGACTTTTAACAACTGTTCGATTGTGCGTTATAACGAAGCCGTCAACTGGCCGATCGGTGTTGGGCGAGGTTGTATTGGCTGTTCTGAGCCTGATTTTTGGGATAAATATGCATATGAGCGTCCAATGGCAAATGCGAAAATAAAAGCACCAGCAGGCGGTGTTGAAAAATCTGTTGATGAATTTGGTCTAGGCCTTCTTACAGCAGCAGGTATCGGTATTGGTATACATGCAATAGCTAGTGCAGTGGGTGGTAAAAAAGATGATGAGGGAGAAGCGTAATGAGTAATAAGCATATTGTAGTAGATCCAATTACACGTATTGAGGGGCATTTAAGAATTGAGGCTGTTATTGATGAAAATAATACCATTATAGATGCTTATAGTTCTTCTACGATGTTTCGTGGAATAGAAACGATTCTAAAAGGAAGAGATCCTCGTGATTGTGGGCTTTTGGCGATGCGTATTTGTGGTGTTTGTACAGGAACTCATTATCAAAGATCGATTGAAGCTGTAGAGGATGCATTTGGGGTAACTATTCCAAAAAATGCGCGTATCGTTCGTAACCTTATTCAAGGTGCACTTTATATGCACGACCACTTGGTTCACTTCTACCATCTTCATGCGCTTGATTTTGTTGATGTTGTTTCAGCACTTTCTGCTGATCCTGTAAAAACAGCCGCGGAGGCTAGAAAATGGGCAACTGTTGCTGGAGTAAATCCATATACTGATGGTGAGGGCGAATTTAAAGCGATACAAGATCGTGTGGCAAACTTTGTAAAACAAGGGCGTCTTGGAATATTTGGAAATGGATATTGGGGTAATAAACATTATAAACTTACTCCTGAACAAAACCTCATCGGTGTAGCTCATTACCTAAAAGCGCTTGATATCCAACGTGAAATGGCAAAGATGCAAGCTATCTTTGGTGGTAAAAATCCGCATCCTCAGTCTATCGTTGTTGGTGGTGTGACTTGTGTGCAGGATATTGAAAATCCTGCCCGTATAGCCCTATTTAAACAACTTCTTGCAGATAGCACGAAATTTGTTAAAGAAGCATATCTTCCTGATGTATATATGGCTGGAACAATGTACGCTGATGAAGCGACTGATTCAAAAGCGACATTTACAGAGCTTATGGAAGGCAAAGGTGTTGGTGGAACTGGCGGTGGTTTACTTAACTATATGAGTTATGGAGATTTCCGTTTAGATGACACAGGTTTTTATAAAGCAAAAACTCTCTTCCCAAGTGGTATCGTTTATGGTGGCGATATCTCTAAAGTCCAAGATGTTGATCAAAGTAAAATAGCTGAAGATGTTACACATTCATGGTATGAGGGGCAAAAACCTCTTCACCCTTATGATGGACAAACTATTCCTCACTATACAGGTCTTGATAAACGTTCTGATGGTATTGCATATCTTAAAACGGGCGAGAAATACAGCTGGATCAAATCACCGATCTACAACGATACTCGTGTTGAGGTTGGACCTTTAGCTCGTATGATCATCGGTGTGGCGCGTAAAGATGAACGTATCACAAAATATGTTACAAACTTTCTAAAACGCGGTAATCTTCCTATCTCAGTGCTTTTTAGTACGGTTGGTAGAACTGCAGCGCGTGCAGTTGAGACGGAACTCATGGCAGATATTATGGTTGAGTGGGCAGATGAACTGGCTAAAAATGCGGCTTCTGGTGATCTTAGAACATGGACAGAATTTGATTTTGATAAAGTAAGTGTCAAAACAAAAGGTATGGGTCTCGCTGAAGCACCTCGTGGTTCTCTTGGTCACTGGGTTCGCATTGAAAATGGAAAAGTTGAGAATTATCAAGCTGTTGTTCCTTCTACTTGGAATGCTGCACCTCGTGATTACAAGGGAAGAATGGGTGCTTATGAAGCGAGTCTTATCGGTACGAAAGTCGCTAACCCTGAACAGCCGCTTGAAATTATCCGTACTATTCATAGCTTTGACCCTTGTATCGCTTGTGCCGTTCACGTAGTTGATACCAAAGGTAAAGAGTTGGGCGTCTACAAAATAGATACGCAATGCAGTATCTAAGGGGATTATAATGAACTCTGAATATAAACAGGTCAAACGTATGACAACTACGGGACGCATTATCC
>JBBRBK010000066.1:0-10735 GCA_038205935.1 Campylobacterales bacterium | reverse complement strand
GCTTTATGAAAGTTATATCCATCCGCTCACCATCCTCTCAACACTTCCCTCAGCGGGTTTAGGTGCGTTGTTGATTTTGATGTTGGGACATCAAGAGCTAGGTATTATTGCTATTATCGGTATCGTCTTACTTATCGGTATTGTAAAGAAGAACGCCATTATGATGATCGATTTTGCACTTGAAGCGGAACGAAAAGAGGGAAAATCCGCAAAAGATGCCATCTTTGAGGCGTGTCAACTGCGTTTTCGTCCTATTTTGATGACCTCTTTGGCGGCATTAGGCGCGGCTATCCCTTTGATGATCGGCAGTGGAGTAGGATCAGAACTAAGAAATCCGCTTGGAATCGTAATGGTTGGAGGTCTCGTTATGAGTCAAGTTTTAACCCTCTTTACTACGCCTGTTATCTACTTGGCATTTGACCGTTTAGCAAAAAGATTTAAAAAAAACAGTGAGATTTCTGAATGAATATCAGT
Organism: Campylobacterales bacterium; assembly: GCA_038205935.1. Classification (GTDB taxonomy): domain Bacteria; phylum Campylobacterota; class Campylobacteria; order Campylobacterales; family Sulfurimonadaceae; genus Hydrocurvibacter. The sequence continues at coordinate 10,261 of JBBRBK010000066.1, read as the reverse complement.
GCTCCTTTTATCGCAAGGCGAGTAGCAACTACCCTTCTTACTATTGGTATCGCTATTTCTGGGATGATCGTATTTAATCTTTTACCTGTTTCTCCTCTGCCTCAAGTAGATTTTCCCACCATCTCTGTAAGCTCAAATCTCGCAGGAGCAAGTCCTGAGACAATGGCTTCAACGATAGCCACACCTTTGGAACGAACTCTCGGACGCATTGCCGGCGTGACACAGATGACATCTTCAAGCTCACTTGGCAATACGAGGGTGACTCTGCAATTTGATCTAGGTAGAGATATAGACGGCGCGGCGCGTGATGTGCAGGCAGCTATCAATGCAGCTTTGCCGATGTTACCAACGGGATTGCAAAGTAATCCGACATATAAAAAAGTCAATCCTGCTGATGCGCCGATTATGATTATCTCTCTAACATCAGATACACTCACTCAGGCACAGATGTATGATGCGGCTTCGACAATTCTCGCGCAAAAGCTCTCTCAAGTTGAAGGGATCGGAGAAGTCAAAGTGGGAGGAAGCTCACTTCCTGCTGTACGTGTAGAGGTCAATCCATCGGCTTTAAGCAAATATGGTGTCAGTTTTGAAGATATTCGTACTGCCATTACAACAACAAATACAAATCGTCCAAAGGGGAATTTGGAAAATGAACATAGCAACTGGCAGATACAAAATAATGATCAGGCTACAAAAGCCAAAGATTACGCACCTTTAATCATCTCCTATAAAAATGGAAATCCTGTTCGACTCTCGGATGTGGCTAATGTCCTAAACTCAAATCAAGATTTACATAACGCAGGTTCAGCAAACGGCAAACCTTCTGTCGTTCTTCTGATGTATCGTCAGCCAAATGCCAATATCATAGCAACCGTGGATAGAGTAAAAACACTTTTACCTGAGCTTTCAGTCTCTATTCCAAGAGAGATAAATCTTAAAGTCGCGATGGACAGAACTCCGACTATCCGAGCTTCTCTTCATGAAGTAGAAATCTCTTTAATCATCTCTATCATATTGGTCATTTTGGTCGTGTTTGCATTTTTAAGAAACTGGCGTGCAACTTTGATCCCGAGTGTCACTGTTCCTGTATCATTGCTTGGAACTTTTGGCGTGATGTATCTGCTTGGCTATAGTCTGGATAATCTCTCATTAATGGCACTTACCATTGCAACGGGTTTTGTGGTGGATGATGCGATTGTTGTCCTTGAAAATGTTTCCAAAAAAATAGAGAGTGGTTTATCGCCACATGAAGCCGCCGTTGTGGGAAGTAAAGAGGTGAGTTTTACGGTCATTTCTATGAGTTTATCTCTTATCGCCGTTTTTATTCCCATACTGCTTATGGGTGGCATCGTGGGGCGATTGTTTCGAGAGTTTGCAGTAGTTTTATCTGTTGCTGTCATGATATCTTTAGTGCTTTCTCTCACCACAACACCGATGATGAGCGCACTTCTTCTACGCAAAGAAAATCTGCATTCACATGGAAAAATCTACCATATAAGTGAAAATATTTTTAATTGGTTTTTAAATATTTACAGAGTTACCCTTGAGTGGGCTTTAAAACATACAAGAGTAGTATTATTCATATTTTTTGCTGCTTTAGCACTCAATGTTTATTTGTATATCATCATTCCAAAAGGCTTTTTTCCACAGCAAGACACTGGGCGTATCATGGGAAATGTCAAAGCTGATCAGTCTATCTCCTTTACAGCCATGAAAGGAAAAATAAAACAGTTCGCTGCTATTGTCGCCAAAGACCCTGCCGTCGAAAATGTTATCACTTATACAGGTGGTTCACAGACTAATGGAGCGAAGATGTTTATCTCGTTAAAATCGCTAGATGAGAGAAAAAACTCTGCCGATGAAGTCGTGACAAGGCTTAAAAAAAAGCTTTCACATATTCCCGGTGCTTCGCTGTTTCTAGTTCCTGCACAAGACATAAGAATCGGTGGACGACAATCCAATGCCCAGTATGAATACACTCTCAGTTCAGATAACTTGGATCTTTTACGCAAATGGGAACCAAAGGTGAGAAAAATCTTTTTTGGGATGCATGAACTCACAGACGTAAGCAGTGATCAGGAGATAAATGGCTTAGAAACAAAACTCATTGTCGATAGAGACACAGCATCACGATTTGGACTCACTATGAAGATGATTGACGATGCCTTAAATAGTATGTATGGTCAGCGAGTGGTTTCGACTATCTATAATCCGCTCAATCAGTACACAGTAGTACTCGAAGTCGATCCAAAATATTCACAAAACCAAGAGGAACTTTCTCGTATCTATATCAGTGCTCCAAACGGTGTTCAAGTACCATTTGCTGCATTTAGCCATTACATCACGACAAACACCTCTTTACAAGTAAATCATCAAGGTGAGTTTGCAGCGGCAACCATCTCTTTTAATCTTCCTTTAGGTATTTCACTACAAGAAGCGACCCAAAGTATTAATACGGAGATACAGAAAATCGGAATGCCGAGTTCCGTGCAAGGAAGTTTTTCGGGGAATGCACAAGCATTTCAGTCTTCACTCAGTACTCAGCCGCTTTTGATACTCGCAGCTCTTATAGCTGTCTATATAGTTCTTGGTATCTTGTATGAAAGTTACATCCATCCGCTCACTATTCTCTCAACTCTTCCCTCAGCTGGAATTGGTGCATTGTTGATGTTGATGCTGTTTCATACAGAGTTCACGATTATTGCTTTTATTGGAATCATCTTACTTATCGGGATTGTCAAAAAAAATGCGATTATGATGATCGATTTTGCCATTGAAGCAAAACGCACACGAAATCTGAGTTCTCACGATGCGATCTATGAAGCAAGCCTGCAAAGATTTCGGCCTATTATGATGACGACTATGGCGGCTTTTTTTGCGGCTATACCTTTGGCTTTGGGTCTTGGAGATGGATCAGAATTTAGGCAACCTTTGGGACTTTCCATCGTGGGCGGTCTTTTACTGAGTCAGCTTTTGACTTTGTATACGACGCCTATCATCTACTTGTACAATGAAAAACTTTTAGAACTATTTCAAAAAAGGAAATCTCTATGAGAACAATTTCTCTTTCTCTTTTACTTTGCGGCGCGCTCCTCACTGCTGGCTGTAGCGCCGGAAAAGATTATGTAAAACCACAAATTACGACTCCGCAAGCTTTTAAAGGCTGGAAAATAGCGACTCCAAACGATGCGAAAATCGGCGATAAATGGTGGCAAGAGTATAACGATGCATTGTTAGATTCCTACATGCAAGCAGTAGATGTATCAAATCAGACTTTGGCAAAAAATGCCGCTGCATACAGATACGCATTGGCTGTTGTCGATGCATCTCGTGCAGACGCACTTCCGACAATCGGTGCGGGTCTATCGGCTTCAACTTCACATAGTACACAAACAGGAAGTAGTGTAACAAAGACTACAAAAAGTGTAGATGCTTCACTTCAAGCGAGCTGGATTCCTGATATTTGGGGAAAAGTAAAAAGAGCTGTTGAGGCAAATGAGGCGAATGCAGAGGCTGCAAAAAAAGATCTTGCAGCGGCAAGACTTTCCATCCAAATCTTGCTGGCTCAAAGCTATTTTCAACTGCGAGGTTTGGACTCACAATCGATACTTTTGAGTAAGATTTTAAAAGATTATACCGCTTCTCTAGCTATCATTGAAAATCAATACAATGCGGGAATCGTTGTAAGAACAGATGTCCTCATAGCTCATGGGGCAGTAAAAGCTGTGCGTGCACAGATCAGTGAACTTGAAATACCAAGAGCTCAGTTAGAACATTCTATCGCAGTATTAATAGGAAAAAATCCATCTGAGTTTAGCATCGCCAAAAAAGCCTTATACCCAGAAGACACTTCACACATAGAGGGCACTTCGCATGTAAGCGCTTTAGATATACCCTCCATTCTTCCCTCAGAACTCCTTGAACGACGTCCCGACATAGCTTCTGCAGAGCGAAGGATGAGGTCTGCAAATGCACAGATCGGCGTGGCAGATGCAGCTTGGTTTCCTCAGCTTGGACTTTCCGCATCTTTAGGCGCGCAAGCCAGCACACTCGCAGATCTGATCTCTACACCAAACCTTATCTGGGCGCTTGGAGGTTCTTTATCTCAGGCGATCTTTGATGGCGGCGTGCGAGAAGCCAATAAAAAACAAGCCATGGCAAACTATGATGAAAGTGTGGCAAATTATAAGCAGAGTGTCTTAGTGGCATTTGGACAAGTAGAAGATGCACTCTCTGCACTCAAAAGTTTAAAGGATGAATCGGAAATTCAAAAAGAGAAGCTAAAACTCTCTCAAGAGATATTTAGTATCAGTAAAAATCAATACAATGCAGGAATCGTAAATGAGTTAAATACGATGAGTGCTGAGGCAAATTTGTTTAATGATATGCTTTTACAAGCAGAGTTACAAAGTCGCTTTATGGTCGCGCATGCTGCATTGATCGGTGGACTTGGAGGAGGGTGGAACTCTTCTCCCCTACCATAAAAAGTAGATCCTAGATCTTATGAATCATGCAATTATAAAGTCTATCTTCTAACTTGTTTATGTGCAGGTTCGCGTAAATAATTGAGGTAAGAGATAAATATAGAGATCAGTATAAGAGCAGCAATTGTTTCATAGCCAATAGTCCAAACAATAAAAAAAGCACTAAAATCAAGAACAAAAAAGTTTGTAACACTTGCATGTGCGATAAAAAGAAATAAAAAAATTGCACCAGTTATATATGGAATAACAAGAAAATAGATGGAAAACATGGCAGTTTCCCATCCCTCAGGTGAAAGAATAAACTCATTGATATCGATTTTTGTTGAGCCAAAACTTTCTTGTTGAGTGTGTCTAACGTCTTTCATACGATTGAGATATTTTTGTGTATCACTATTGGATGAACCATAGAGCGGATTATTACCGAAGCTATCTTTGTTTGAGTTTGCCATTTTAATGCACTTTAATTTAATTTTGTGAAATATTATAACACAGTTTCTTTTATTTGAATAATTTATAGTTCGAAGATTCAAAAGCACACAAAAAAATCATCTATTATTATGTTAAAATTGCGCATCTTAAAAAAGGTAAAATCTATTGATAAATTTTGAACCATATCCATTTGAAAAGCTAAATACGCTCCTAAAAAATATTATTCCAAGTGCCGCTTATGAACCTATTGTTTTAACCATCGGCGAGCCTCAGTTTGAGACACCGGCATTTATCCAAGAAGAACTTTGTAAAACTGCTTCAAGCTTGAGAAAATATCCAAAAACAGGCGGTGAACCGCTTTTAGTGGAAAGTATGAAAAATTTTGTTTTAAAAAGATTTCATGTGGCTTTAAGTGATGAGCAGATCATTCCTACTTTTGGAACACGCGAGGTTCTTTTTAACTTTCCTCAATTTTTACTTTATGATAAAAAAGAGCCTGTAATGGCCTATACAAACCCTTTTTATCAGATTTATGAAGGCGCGGCAATTGCATCTCGCGCGAAAGTGATCCACATAAATCTTGAAGAAAAAAACAGTTTTAAACCTGTGATTGATGAAGAAGTTTTGAGCAAATGTGATCTTGTCATCATCAACTTTCCAAACAACCCGACAGCTTCAGTTTTGAATGTTGAAGAGTTAGGCGAGTGGGTAAATCTGGCTCTAAAACATGATTTTGTTTTGATGAATGATGAGTGTTACAGCGAAATATATACAAACAAACCAGTGCCTTCGCTTCTCGAAGCATCCTTACATGTAGGCAACTTAGATTTCAAAAATGTGCTTGTTATCAACTCTATCTCAAAACGTTCTTCAGCTCCGGGGCTTCGCAGTGGTTTTATCGCTGGCGATGCTTCTATTTTAAAAGAGTATCTGGGCTATCGAACTTACGTTGGATGTGCATCTCCACTTCCTCTTCAAAGTGCGGCAGCTGCGGCTTGGAATGATGAAACCCACGTAGCAGTCTCTCGTGAGATTTATAAAAATAATTTTGCTTTGGTTCAAGAAATTTTAGGATGCGAAGTTTCAGATGCTACTTTTTATGTTTGGCTTAAAGTGGATGACGCACTAGGCTTTACATGTAAGCTTTATGAAGAGTATAACGTCAAGGTTTTACCGGGTGAATTTTTAGCGCGCGCGGATGCAAACGGTTTGAATCCTGGAGTTGGATTTGTACGCATCGCACTTGTTGAAAATGAAGAAAAAACTAAAGAAGCGCTACAACGCATAAAGGAGTGTCTCGTATGAAAGATTTGAAAGTAGAAGTGTATAAAGCGCAAGAAGAGGGCGATATCGCAAAACTTTATATGCTAGAACAACGCGCGCAGGATGAACTCAGCGAAGATGAAGTGATGCGTTATTACTCAAATATCCTAGAACTAGCATTAGAGAGACTCACAGAAGTGCTTGAAAAAGCGATCAAGATGGACATAAACGAAGTGCAGGATTTTGCGACGCTTCGTGCTTTGTATGAATATGCAGTTGAGCATTACAGTGCTGGAAGTAGTCATGATGCTTCTGCACTTTTTGAAGTTTTAAGCGGTCTTAGTAACTCTGCGGAGTTTTCAAAAGCGATGAAAATCCATCAAAAAGCTGCAGATGCAAAGATGACTTTGGATGATTTTATCAATGAAATTGCAGATGTAGACAAAACTCAGCAAAATGGCACTTTTTATGTCAGTGCATTCTCATCAAAAGCTGATGAACTTTTCAATGATTCTAAGACAGGAAAATAAATGAAGATCCATTTTATAGGAATAGGCGGCATCGGAATCTCCGGTCTTGCGCAATATATGCATTTTAAAGGGCACACCGTCAGTGGCTCAGACATCAAAGATACCATCATCACTAAAAAACTTAGATCAATGGGCATTGAAATCAATGTGCCTCATTTAAGAGAAGCGATCACAGATCAAGATTTAGTTGTTCACTCAGCGATTATCCGTCCTGATAATCCCGAAGTTCTGGCTTCAAATGAAAAAGGTATCCGTGTCGTCGCACGCCGTGAAGCACTTTTAGAGATACTTGATGATAGAAAAGTGTACGCAGTCGCAGCAGCGCATGGAAAAAGTACGACAACGGCAATTTTAGCGGCCATTATGCATGGTTCGGCGATTATCGGCGCGGAGTCAAAAGAGTTTGGTTCTAACGTAAGATATGATAAAGACACAGACGTAATGATTTTCGAAGCCGATGAGAGCGATGGCAGTTTTATCAACTCCAATCCATACTGCGCTATCGTCATCAATGCTGAGCCTGAGCATATGGAATATTATGATTATAACTACGAGCTTTTTTATCAAACTTACCGTACTTTTATAGAATCCGCAAAACATAGAGTTTTAAATGCTGAAGATCCATTTTTAGCGCAACTAAGCGACATAGAAGCGACGCGTTTATATCCGAGTATAGATATCAAAAATATCGAATATGTTTTGATAGAAGATGAACCACATACAAAATTTGAACTTAAAAATATGGGTGCTTTTTGTGTTTGGGGATTTGGTGAGCATATTGCCGTAGATGCTTCTCTAGCTGTTCTTGCCGCGCTAGAAGAGATGGAACTTGAAGATATTCGTACAAATCTTTTGAACTTCAAGGGAATCAAAAAACGCTTTGATATCATCAATATCGAAGAGAATTCTATTTTAATAGATGATTACGGTCATCATCCAACAGAGATCAAAGCTACGATGCAGTCGGTAAGTGAATATGCACGCCTTAAAGGATTCGAGAAGATCACAGCGATCTGGCAGCCACATAAATACTCACGTACATTAGATAATCTAGAAGCGTTTATCAGCTGTTTTGAAGGGTGCGATGAGCTTATCATCCTTCCTGTTTGGGCAGCGGGTGAAACGGCGCGTCATATTGATTTTAAAGAAAAATTTGCTCGTTATGATCTCACTATGGCAGATAGCATAAAAAGAGATGAAGGCAAGGTTGATCTTGTGAAAGAAAATCACATCATCAAGACACTCGACTCAGGCATTATCGTAGGTTTTGGGGCGGGTGATATCACGTATCAGCTCAGAGGTCTTCTTTAGTGGCTTATTTGTATGCTCTCGTTGTTCTTGCGTTACTGTTTGGTATCTTGCATTATTTCACAGAATTGACAATAAAACAAAAGGTTGCAGTCGTGATTATTCTCGCAACTGTCATTTTGGCTGGATACCTTTATAACACACACTCTGCAAGCGAGCAAGAGAAAATTCTACGTGTTGTAAGAGATTTTGAAAATGGAAAAACACTTACATGCAAGGGCAAAGATATCAACTCTAGCAACTATACGCTAAGCATCGGAACATACACATTTATAGGCAAAGAAAACAGTTCTTCTAGCGGAGATATGGTAAGCGCGTCTTCATGTCAGTAACAAAAAATAGCCATTTCGACAAGCTCACCGCACAGCTTGATTTAACTGCGCATATCAATTCTCTACAATCTTTTTTCTCACGAGAGCAGTCTTTATATATAGAAGGCGATCAAGAGAGACATTACCGTTTTATCAAAGAGCTTGAGAAGATAGAGTTTAAAGCACCGCCTAAAATCCTTCCTTTTTCTACAATTATTATGCATCTCAAAAAGCATGGAGTTTTGCGCTTTGATCAGATATTTGAGCTTATAAAACTTGTCCGTTATATCAGATATTTTAAAAATCGTGAGATACGAGGGATGTTTGGAGAGTGGGTTGACAAGGTTGTTATTCCTGAAAATTTCATAGATATTGACAGATATTTCGATGAGAGCGGAAACTTTGAAGAGCAGCTCGATGCTCAACTTTTTGGTTTAGCGCAACGAATCAAAGCCCACAAAAATGAGATAAGTGCCGCGCTTAAACGTCTTTTACATGGACAAAAACTTGGTTCTTATCTTGTAGACACGCAGGTGCATTATCTTAACGAAGAAGAGTGTTTACTTGTGCGCGGCGGGTTCAATCATGTGCTCAAAGGCAGTGTTATGGGACGTTCTACGGGCGGATATTTTTATGTCTCTCCAGATGCCATCATCAAAGAAAAACAGGCAATCCGCTTTATAGACCAAGAGCGTGAAGCACTTTTTTATGAATACGCAAAACAGTTCTCTAGTAAACTCACCGAGATGGTTCTGTTTTTGAGCTACATTGACAAAGAGTTTGACAGATTTGATCATTACCAAGCGCGTATCCACTTTGCAAAGAGTAAAGATTTAGCAATCTTACACGCGCAAAAAAACTCAGATATCATTATGCAAGAGTTCAAACATCCAGCGCTCGAACATGCCAAAAGTGTAAGTGTCGACTTTACGAAAAAAGTACTGATGATCACAGGTGTCAATGCCGGCGGAAAGACGATGCTTTTAAAATCGATCCTCTCAAGTGCATTGATGGCAAAATATCTGATCCCGATGAATATCAATGAGCACCGCTCATCTATCGGAACATTCAAACATATCGATGCCATCATCGATGATCCTCAAAACGTGAAAAATGATATCTCTACTTTTGCTGGGCGTATGAAAGAGTTTGCTCATCTTTTTGAATACCGCGCGACTCTTGTGGGAGTCGATGAGATCGAGCTAGGAACTGACAGCGATGAGGCGGCGGCTTTATTTAATGTTATCCTTGATGAGCTTATCAAAAAAGATCAAAAGATTGTTATTACTACGCACCATAAACGTCTGGCTTCATTGATGGCAGACCGCGATGATGTGGAGCTTTTGGCGGCATTGTATGATGAAGAAAAACGTTTGCCGACTTATGATTTTCTTCATGGTGTTATCGGTAAGAGTTATGCTTTTGAAACGGCGAGCAGATATGGCATTGCACCGCATATTGTAACGCGTGCCAAAGAAGTTTACGGGCTTAACCATGAGAAACTTAACGAACTCATCGAACGTGGCTCAACGATGGAGCGAGATCTTAAACATAAACATAAACTTGTTGATGAAAAACTTGATGATCTGCAAAAAAAAGAGCAGAGAGTTAAAGAGCTTGAAGAGTCTCTGTATGTAGAACTGAACTCTCAAAAACAGAAGTTAAAAGCCGAGTTTGATATTGCTATCAATGAAGCCAAAAAAGCCGCAACGGCAAATGATACAGCGGCGATTCATAGAGCAATGAATAAGGCTAATAACGCACTTCCAAAAGAGCCGATTGAGCCGCTGAAGAAAAAAGCCTATAACTTCAGCGCAGGTGATAGCATCAAATACCGAGGTCAAAGAGGTACTATCGTTTCTTTAAAAGAGAAAGAAGCGATGATAGAAGTAGAAGGGATGCGCCTTCGCGTGAAGATCTTTGATCTCAAACC
>JBBRBK010000065.1:0-11172 GCA_038205935.1 Campylobacterales bacterium | reverse complement strand
TTTACGATTTCAAAGGCTATTGGAATTGAGACCTCATTACTGTAATACAGGGCATTAAGCATATTAATCCCTCGAACAGACTTGCCTACTGTATGGTCAAAATGCCAACACATAATATCACTTTCATCTGTCCACTTTTTCTCTTGAATGGTATCATCAAAAATAAGACATGCTTCTTCACTCTCTATCTCTCTCACAGTCTTTTTAACTTGTTTCCATAGATCTTTCGATGTAAAATCATTCTTTGATAAGAATCGTGCTATCTGATCATGACTCACTGACCCATCCGTCATAGATGACAATCCTGTCGCTGTAGCATAACCATTCCCGCTGATTAAATAGTCCGTGTAGAGTTCAATGTAATCTGTTTGCATGGAAATGTAAAAGCAACTTTAGTTCCTTGGTGCGTAAGGTCAGTTGGTAAGTGGATAATTTATCGAACTAATAATGTAAATATTACTTTACATTTATACTATTATGATAACTAATATTATCATTTTGAGGCTATAATGGATAAAATAGAAGTTTACAAAAAATGAAGATTTTAAAGAGATAGGCTCAAAAATGATAGCTTGTTTGAAACTTTCATGTGAAGAAATAAGTTATAAGGAGATGCCATTTGAAACTATACGAGCTTGGACAAAAGATAAAAATTCTTAGAAAAGATAAAAGTATGACACAAGAGGTACTAGCAGTGAAATGTGGTATTTCAAGAGTCACATTTGGCAAAATAGAAAGAGGAGAGTTTGGTGCAGTATCTGTGAAAACGCTCGATCTGATTCTTTTTCATTTAGGTTTAGAGATAGAGTTTAAAACTCTTGAAGGGTTTTTGGGTGTTCTTGGCGAAAGTATAAAACAAAGCTAAAAAAGAGTTACATGTAGACATAAAGCTGTCAAAAAAACAACTATACTGCTATCAACAAAAACTCGGATTTATAAGGAAAGTTTGCAATATGAATAAATTTACCATTCAAAAAAGTTTTGCTATCAGTGCTGGGGCAGGGAGTGGAAAAACTTACACGCTTAGTAGAAGATATATCAATGCACTTTTAGGTTTTGATTATTTTAGAGAAGACTATCAAACAGAGCAAAGCTATTTTGAAAAACTAAAACCTGCAAATGTCAATCAAATAGTGACTATGACATACACTGAAGCGGCGGCTTTAGAGATGAGAGGGAGAATTTTTGAGCTTGTGTCTAAGACCATTCGTTTTGATTCACTCGATGAAAAAGATGATGACTATGGTTCTATCAAAGAGGCAAATACACAACTCACACAAGAACAGCACACCTACGTTCTCACAACACTTCAAAATGCTTATCAAAACAGTAGCAACGCAAAGATTTCGACCATTCACTCTTTTTGTTTTGACATTATTAAAGCAAACTCAGACATCGCAAAAATAGATACAAAACTTGATATTATCAAAGATGATGAAAAAGCGAGCGAACTCTCAAAGATCATTTTTGATCTACTTAATAATCCAATACACAAAGATTTGGTGCTTGGCATCACTGCTGATATCAGTATGTTTTTTATCTCCGGTTTGATTGAGCGCTATGTAGGCGATTCTAAGTTCAGAAAACATTTCGATAGCTTCAATCAACAAAGTATGGATATCTCTACATGTAAGGCATTGATCCATGAGTTATACCCTTTGCCTGAGATCGATGAAGCAGAGGAAGAACTTGGTGGTGATACTCAAAGATCAACGTGGTTTCATCAGTATTATAAAAACTTCATAGATTTTTGTGCAAAGCCATGGAGTCAGATCAATGAAGATCAAAAAGCGCCAAACCTTGGAGTAAAAAAGTTTCCATTTGCAACGGCTGCTAAAGATGCAATGGAAAAATTTGTACAACACTATGCTTTTATCGACCTACAAAAAGAAGCGCTCTTCTATGAAAAGATAGAAAAGCTAAAAGTCATATTGCATAGTATTAAAACTGCTTACGACCAAAGACTCCAAGAGATTGAGAAGATCGATTTTGATACGATAATCTTAAAGACTTTAGAGATCATGCCTCAAGTCAAAACTAACTTCAAATATATCATGGTCGATGAGTTTCAAGATACCAATGAGATACAGTTTGAGATAGTAAAAAATGCCATGAATACCGATACAAACCTTTTTGTCGTGGGAGACAGTAAGCAGTCTATCTACTCATTTCAAGGGGCAGAAATAGAGGTTTTTAATAATGCCGTGCTAGATAAAAGTCTTTTTAGCTCCATTGAGCCGATGGATACAAACCATAGAAGTGACGGCGTTGTTTTAGATAACGTCAATAAGATATTTCAAGAACTTCTAAAAAAAGATGAAAACCTTCAAATGATTCGTCAAGACTATGAAGCAGATCCACAAGACTTACATGTATTTAAAAATTCACGTCAAGAAAAAGGGAGTTTCAAATATCTCATCACTTCAAAAGAGTATCAAGATGAGAGCCAAGATGAGTCAGATACCATTACTTCATTTATCGAGGATCTTTGTAATGGGACAAATCCAGATTATGCGCATATAACTCAAAAAATATCTCAAAAAGAGAAAGCTATAGCCATCATCTTTGATAGCAAGACGAAGATGCTCACTCTAAAACAAAAGCTGCGAGAAAAAGGTTTGAGCGCCAAAGTAAGTGCGAGCGAGAATTTTTATCATACTAAAGAGGTCAATGATATTTTTAACCTCTTAAAAGCGATAAGCATTATTGCATTAAGGCAAAAAGATTTCTCAGAATTTGATAAATACTATCTTGCAGGTGCGATGCGTTCAAATGTTTTAAAGATAGATGATAATTCCATCAAGAAACATTTTGATAATCAAACGCTTCCAGAAAAACTAAAAACTTATGTAGAAATCTTTGATGCAATCCCTTTAGCTCAAGCTGTGAAGTATGTTTATGATGACTCAAATATTATGGGTGTCTATTCACATTTTGATGATGTCGATCAAAGGGTGGCAAATCTTTATAAATTTCTATCTCTTTGTCTTGATTATCAAAACTCTAAAAATACAGATCTTAGAGGATTTCTGACCTTACTTGAAAACTCGATCTATTTTAGTGAAGCAAAAGAGGACGAAGCGTTTTTCAAATCTGACAATACTAAATCGATAGAACTTTGCTCAATTCACGCTACAAAAGGCTTGGCATATCCGCTTGTTTTACTCGTAAACAGTGACAAAGGGCTTTATTCTCAGATTACAAGCGATGCGCTCAAACACAATAATGTCACAATCAATGGAGTACAAAAAGAGTTAGTAGGCTTTAAGATAGGTAAATATACGCCACTAAGTCATAGAATACTCAAGCAGGTAGATAAATTAAAACATCTCGCAGAAAAAAAGAGATTATTTTATGTTGCACTTACCCGTGCAGAACATGATGTCGTCATATCAGCAGTGCTGGGTCAAAAGAAAGAGGGCGATATCTCTCTTCGTGAGGATAGTTATCTCTCCATGATCTGTAAATCTTTAGAGATAGATGTTAAACAACTCTTTTTACAAAATAAGAACTATTGTGTTGAGTTAGAAAAAGAGAGACCACAAGCTTCACAAAGAGTGGCAGTTGAGTATGTGCAACATAACTTTGCGCCTATAACCTTTACTGTCAAAGAGTCCATCAGCGCAACAAAAACAGATGCTGAAACCGCTCTAAATGAAAGTGCAGTAGCACTCGGCACACTGACACATAAAATCATCGAGCTGTATTGGGAAAGTTTCGCAAACAATAAAGAAAGTATCTTTGATAAGATGGAAATATATGAGCAAAAGGATAAAGATAATATTTCAAATTATATGGATAGATTTTATCAAAGTGAGGTATTTAGTCAGCTCGAAAACGGTGCCGACCACCGCTTTGAACTGGAGTTTCATTTGGAAAACAAAAAAGGGTTTATAGATCTACTTTATTTTGATGCATCAAAAAATGGCTGGATAATAGTGGATTTTAAAACAGGGAAAGAGACGCAAGAGAAGAGAGAAAAATACAACACTCAACTCAATTTCTATAAAGATATCGCAAAAGAGATAAATATAGAAGTAGTAGATGCCCAACTTTTGTGGCTATAAAATTTAGATAATAATAGTCCATATATTAGCTATAATATGTAAATTAAATAATTAAGAGCTAAAATGTTAAATATAAATTTACTAACACCATCGATGATGCAAGAGGAACTCAAACATAAATACAAGCAAAAAAGACTAGCTCTTGATCTCACACAAGAGGGCTTGGCTAGTAAAAGCGGTGTTTCTTTTGGCAGCCTCAAGCGTTTTGAATCAAGTGGGCAAATAGCACTTGAATCTCTATTAAAACTCTCTCTTGTGTTGGAGTGTTTAGATGATTTTAAAGAGATTGCCAATCCAAAAGTAGAGATCATAAACTCCATAGATGATCTTATGACTCAAAGCAAAACTGATAAAAAACGAGGCAGTATCAAATGAGTATAAAAACTGTCAATGTATATTTGCATAGAAACGATCAAAAACTTTTTGTTGGAAGAATTGCCTTAAAAGAAAGAACTATCTATTTTGAATATGATAGCGAGTTTTTACATAGTGGCATTGAGATATCACCATATAAACTGCCTTTAAAAAAAGGTGTCCACATTTGTGATGACAGAATCTTTGATGGACTATTTGGCGTTTTCTCAGATAGTCTACCAGATGGCTGGGGCAGGTTGCTTCTTGATCGTCATCTTATGAGTAAAGGGATTAAATTTCACGAGATTACTTCTTTAGATAGGCTCAGTTATATAGGTGCTTATGGGATTGGAGCGCTTAGTTATGAACCTGTTTTAGAGTCCTTTCATATTGAAAAAAACGCTCTTATGCTAGATGAAATGGCAAGTTCATCTCTTGAAATATTAAAAGGTACAAGTGCAGAGTTTTTAGAAACACTTCTGGCTATTGGAGGCTCAAGTGCGGGAGCTAGACCTAAAATTATGGTTCAAGTCAACGAAGCTAATGAGATTATCCACGGCTCTCAAAAACTTCATGATGGATATGAGCATTTTATAGTAAAGTTTCCATCAGCTAGTGATCATCAAGAGATCGGAAAATTAGAGTATATTTATTCATTGATGGCGCATGATGCAAAGATTGATATGCCACCTACAAAACTCCTTCAGGGAGAACGCAATAGTTATTTTGCAATAAAAAGATTTGATAGAAATAAAGATAAGAGAGTTCATATCCACTCAGTCGCAGGGCTTGTACATAGTGATTTTAGGCTTCCATCTTTAGACTATGATGATCTTTTGTCACTCACTTTACATTTAACCAAAGATGTAAATGAACAGTTGAAAATGTTTCGTTTAGCATGTTTTAATCTTTTCACACATAATCGTGATGATCATGCAAAAAACTTTTCTTTTATGCTTGATGAAAAAAACAGATGGAAATTATCTCCTGCATATGATTTAACTTTTTCCTATGGACCAGGAGGAGAACATAGTACAACCTATCTAGGCGAAGGCGGAAAACCTACAGTAGAACATTTAAAGCAGCTGGCACTCAAACATAGCATCAAAGATGGAGAAAAAATCATTGATGAAATCAAAAATATCGTGAAAAATTTTAAAACTTATGCCAAAGACGCGGGACTGAGTAAAAATCTAACACAAGATATTTTTTCAAATCTACAAATCTAAGGAGATTATTATGGGATACAACCTCACAGATAAACTTGTAATTGCAATTTCATCAAGAGCACTTTTTGATCTTGAAGCTGAAAACAGTGTGTTTGAAGAGCAGGGGCTTGATGCTTACTATCAGCATCAACTTGAAATTGAAAGCAAGCCTCTTGAAAAAGGAACAGGTTTTAGACTCATAGAAAATCTCCTAAAGATCAACAACTCCTTTGATAAAGAGAACAAACAAGTAGAAGTCATCATTCTCTCTAAAAACAATGCTGCTACAAGTCTTCGTATAACCAATGCCATCAATGATTATGACTTAGATATTGTCCGCTCAGGCTGGACAAGTGGGAACTCCATCAGCAACTATCTCAAAGCTTTTAAAGTAGATCTCTTTTTAAGTGCCGATGATAATGATGTCATCAATGCCATCAAAAACGGAGTAGCTGCTGCAAAAATTCTTCCGACACATAAAGAGGTGCATAACTCAAAAGGAGATCAGGTACGCATCGCATTTGATGGTGATGCCGTTTTATTTAGCGAAGAGTCAGAGCTTATTTACAAAGAGCACGGACTTGAAGCGTTTATAGAACATGAAAAACTCAATCGTGATAATCCTATGGCTCAAGGACCTTTTGCAAAATTTCTTCTTACCATCTCAAATATCCAAGCCAAATTCAAAGATACAACGTCGCCGATAAGAACAGGACTCATGACTGCCAGAAGTGCTCCAAGCCATGAGAGAGTCATAAAAACACTCAATGTCTGGGGTGTCAGAATCGATGAGTCTTTCTTCTTAGGCGGAAGCGATAAATATGAGATACTCGAAGCATTCGGAGCAGATATATTTTTTGATGATCAGGATGTCCATCTTGATAAATCTTATAAAGTCGTACCAAGTGCTAAAGTGATTCATGAGAGTATTGAGAGTTTTAAAAAGTAACGTTTTATAAAAGAACAAATCAGACATAAAGCTGTCTAAATTAACTCCTATAATAAAATATTTGGATCTATTAGATTCATCTTAGCTTATTGCCTAATATGTTACAATACTTCAAATAAAAAGGAGAGATGATGGCATATAAAATGACTCAAAACGGGCATATTGTTCGTGTTAATCTACCAAATAAGCTCCCTAAAGCATTTATTGCTTCTGTTGAAGAAAACCCAAAGGGTGAGAAGTTTTTAGAGCGTGCAAAAAATATCATCAAGAATACAAAAGTAGTGTATGACTTTTAAAATCGTTCACTAATCTATTGGAGATAAGTTAAAAATTTTAGAATTTCTTACAAATGATAGAGAGCGTGGTTTTCTCAAAAAACTTCTTAAAGATTCAGAAAATAAATCTTCTGAATACCTTATTGCATATATCACAAGCGTTATTCGCTCTTTCTCAACAAAGCGAGTAAAAGCCCCACAGTTTTCTTAGAAATAGCTTAATTTTATCTTTCTAACACGCTTATCTCTAATTTTGATTTAATGAAAATTTAACGAATTGCAAATTTTTAGCTAATGAAATTCAAATCAATATTTCTTCTCACAAACCACCGTTTTTGAGAAGGACAATGCGACAAAATGCCATTATCCTATTTTCTGCCTTTTATCTTTCTCAAAAACTATTCTCAATTTAAATTCTTATTATTTATACTTTTTATGAGTTGTGAGATTTTTTTATATATTTATTAATGATTTTTGTTTAAATAATAATGTCATAATTATAAAAGCAAACAAGGACTAAAATTGAAGAAGATCGCATGGAACGAAGATAAGAATTTCATTTTACAAAAAGAGAGAAATATCTCATTTGAAACTGTTGCTTATATGATGAAGATGGATGATAATATTTTGGATATATATATACTCATCCCAATAAAGAGAAATATCCAAATCAGAAATTAGCAGAAGTTTTAATCGATGACTATATTTGGATAGTTGCCTTTGTTGAAAACGAAAACGAAATATTTTTAAAAACAGTTTTTCCAAGTAGAAAAGCTACAAAAAAACATAAGGAGTAAAAGATGCAAAAATCTAAGAATTTAACTATTACAGCTCTTGATACTGATGAAGAAGAGATGATGAGAAGTTTTAACGCCGGTGAGTGGGATAAAGTGTCAAAAGCTAATTTCTCTGAAACTAAAGAAGCTTTTAAAAGTGCAGAGATACAAAAAGCAGATAAAAAACAGATAACTATTAAACTGGGGAAAGGTGATATTGACGTTGTAAAACGTAAAGCTAGTGAAACTGGTATATCATATCAAAATATCATTAGTGCACTTGTACATAATTACGCAGTAGGAAGAATAAAACTTGAAATCTAATAAATGCTAATCAGTAAATAATATTATATATTAATATATAATATACTAGTAGGTAAAATATTCCAAAATAAATTTAAAAGTAGCCATTATGAATATACAGATAAGCGCGGGGATGATCTCCTGTAATCTTCTAACTCACTTCTAATGACACAGCAACAACTTCTTCACCATCTTACTGATCTTGAATCCAAAAAACGAGCTATTGAAATACAAATCTTACATGTAAAACAGGAACTAGAAAAATATTCTTCTTTTACCAAAGAAAAAAAAATTGCTCTTTTTCGCATTCTGTTTGTTGGACGAGCGGATGTTTATGCACAACATTGGATTAGTAGTGATGGTTTAAAAAAAGGATATTTTCCAAAAACTGCAACCTTTCAGGGGAGTGATTATCTTCCACTCACTGACGCCGTCATTCAATCCCACCTAGAAGGAAAAGTTCGTATTGGCACATACGCAGTAAAAGAACAAACTCTATGTTCTTTTCTAGCTATAGATCTTGATAAATCGAGCTTTTTAAACGATGCGCGTGCAATTTATAAAGTATGTACAGATATGGGATTATCCCCATCTTTTGAGATATCTAAATCTGGTAATGGAATGCACATCTGGTTTTTCTTTTCTCAAAACGTTCTAGCGCGAGATGTACGTATTTTAGGTGATTTGATCATTACAAAAGCTATGGACTATAGTGATGGGATTGATATGAAAAGTTTTGATAGACTTTTTCCAAATCAGGATTATGTTCCTTATGATGGATTGGGTAATCTTATTGCTTTACCTCTGCATTATGGATCACGCAACGAAGGTAAAACAGTATTTGTAGATATCAAAACTCTTCAACCTTATAGCGATCAATGGCTTTATTTGAGCAGTGTAAATAAAATCACACCATCAAAACTTAGTTCTCTTATTGGAACCTATGCCCAATCAATGGGAGTGGATGAAACCTTGATGCCATGGGAGATCGAAAAAGTAAAACTCGTCTCTCCAAAACGTCTTAAGGTCGTTATATATGATGCACTTTACATTGAGTTTGAAGGAATGAGTAAATCATTTTTGAATTTGCTAAAACGAATGGCATCCTTCTACAATCCTGAATTTTATATGCGCCAAAAACAACGACTCTCAACTTACAATACTCCACGTATAGTTTCAACCTATGACCTTAATGAACGCTATATAATTCTACCAAGAGGGCTTTTAGAACCATTGCGCCGATTAGCAGAGAAACATAAGATAAAAATAGAGTTTCAAGATAAACGTATTCTTGATAAAACATCAATTCCACCACTACTATTAGACTTAAGAGCAGAGCAAGTTGATGTATTTAATTCGCTGATGAAATACGATTATGCACTTCTAATTGCTCCACCTGGATTTGGTAAAACAGCGGTAGCATCTGCAATGATCGCGGCACGAAGTGTGAAAACACTGATTCTTGTCAATAAAACTGCACTTATTGATCAATGGAAAGAACGTCTTATGAGCTATTTTTCTATTCAAGCAAAAGAGATTGGTATTTTAGGAAAAGGGAAAAAATCTTTGAATGGTTCATTGGATATTGCAACACTTCAGTCACTTAAAAACCGTCCTGAACTTATAGAGGAATATTCACAAATCATTATCGATGAAGCACACCATATTCCAGCAGTCTCATTTGAAATACCGCTAAAACGTTTCAAAGGAAAATATGTAGTCGGTCTTAGTGCCACCCCAAAACGTAAAGATGGGATGGAAGCAATTATGCGTCTTCAATGTGGTGAAATTGTGCATGAAATAAAAAAATCCATATCCCAACGCCATCAACTTAAAACAGTTTCAACTCAATACGAAACTTTACTAAATCATTTTTCTATGATCCTTAATGAACTGAGTGAAGATCATGATCGTAATCAACTGATCATCGGTGAGATAAAAAATCTAAAACATAAAAACATTTTAGTGCTCAGTGAACGTATTGAACACCTGAACTATTTATGGCATCAACTTAAAACTGAAAATATTGATGCCCTTCTTCTTTATGGAGCGATGGGAACTAAAATGAAACGTGAACAATTTGCAAAAACTATTGATTCATCTATTATTCTCTCTACAAGTAGTTATATTGGAGAGGGCATTGATATTGGACATCTGGATACAATCATCTTTACTATGCCAATTTCATACGATGAACGAATGGTGCAATATCTAGGACGAATTGGTCGTCAGGGACAAGAGTGTTTAGCGATAGACTTTATCGACAATCAAGTACCACTGCTTAAAAGTAGTTTCACAAAACGACTGAAAGGGTATAAAAAGATGGGGTATATTTTTAACTCTACAATTGATATTTCAACACATAATTTTGCTAATATAGTGTTATTTAGTTAATAAAAATGGGTGTAATGAAAAAAACTGGAGGCTGAAAAATCACTTTTTATTATAGTTATCCAATTAAGCGAGCGGATTTTTTGATTGTTTTTTTTTGCAGATATTGTAAAACTGAACTGTTTTTTTGTTGCTCTTTTTGTGAAGCTTTGAAAATAGATAGCAAAAAAGTTGTTTTTTAGTGTCATTTTTATAGTGCTATTTTTTGACAACTTTTGCTAATTTTTGACAGCTTTTGCTATTTTTAGCTATATTTGTCACAAATTACCGTGTCTTTTTCTCTGCTAATATTAGCAATACTTAGCACATATTTGCTAATTAATGCTAATTATTGCTAAAAATAGCAATGCTTTTAGGGTTGTTTTTTGTAGTGTTTTACATAGAAAAATGAGCTTGAAAGTTGGTTGTTTTTAGGGTGCTGATTTGCAAAAGGATTCTTCCCCTTTTGCGTAGATTTTGTCTTTTTCGCTTAAGGTTTAAAAATAGACATTTTTGGTTATTTTAGGATTGTGGACTTTTAATGTTGACTTTTGGGCTTATTTTGCTTTTTTGTGCATTTATTGTAGACTTGCTTGTTTTTGTTCTTATTTCTACCGGGCACCTCTAAAAACCACCTATATTTTAATAAAAGCCCAAATTCGATAAAATAAAGATACAAATGTCACAGATAGTTAGGAGATAGCAATGAGCAAAAAGAGCAGAGGATTATTTGACTATGAGTATCAGTTAGACTTGATAAACAAACATCAACCACCTCTGGCAAAGCTCAACTCTGTAATAGACTGGGAGATGTTTAGACAACCTATCGAAGAAGCCTTACATGTAGAACCAAAAGCACCAGGTGGCAGA
>JBBRBK010000064.1:0-11286 GCA_038205935.1 Campylobacterales bacterium | reverse complement strand
ATTCATAGATAATACCGATTACGCCTATCGGGATGGAGACTTTCTCGATTTTTAGTCCCTCTTCTGTAACCCAACCATCAAGCACGCGACCCACTGGCTCTTTAAGTGCAGCAATCTCTTCTAGGGCCACAGCCATCGCATTGATGCGTTTTTCATCAAGATAAAGTCTGTCTTTGAGTGCTGTTGAAAGCTCATTCGTTTCAGCATCTTTCATGTCTTGTGCATTGGCTTCGATGATATTCATCATATTTGAGCGTAAAGATTCAGCCATCTCATGTAAGATCCTATTTTTTTGTGCGCCACTAAGGAGATTTAACACACGACTTGACTGTTTTGCTTCTTTTAAAAATTTTTCCATTCTTAAGCCTCCAGAGTTTCATATTTTGCCTGAAGCTTTTGGTATAAAAGTTCAGGAGCGATATCGCCATCAATTTCCCAGATATGCTTCATAACAACATTGTCCTCTTGCCCATTCCAGACTTTGATATAAGTTCCATCTTTATATCCATGGTCTTGGCGAAATTGATTGAGGATATTTTTTCCGACATACAAACGGTATAAGCTTACGATATCAAGTCCGCCCATCTTCACAAGAGCAAAAAGATGTTCCATCATTGCAAAAAGGGTAAAACCTTCTCTCTTCAATGCATCAAGCATTAAAAGTTCAACTTGCCCAATAACATCTTTTTGCGTAGCATAATTCTCATTTTGCTTTGTTATAGCGGCATATGATGACACAGAGCAGATCTCATTTGCTAGATCTTCAAAACCGAGTTGCCCATGTTTTGTATTTTCTTCGATTGCCAAACTTAAGATAAAGTGCCAAACATCCACGACTTCGATCTTTAGGTTATCCCAATCGGGTTGTGCATCGATATTTTTCCAGTGTTTCCAAGCAAAAGAGTCAATCATCTCTGCACACTCCATGTAAATACATCTTTTCCAGTTGATCTCTTTAGAGTTTTTACTCACTCCAGAAGTCCAATCTTTACCGTTTGTAGAATCATTTAACTGCTGTTGGAGTTCTAACATAATTACTATTTTGTCCATGAATACCCTTTATAAAAACTAGTAGACAGTTTTAAGCGATGCAAAAAAATCTACATCTGTATTTTACTTAGTTATGATAAAATTTTGCAACAATTTATTATAAAGAAGTTTTTATTTATGCAACGTATAAACTGTAGAAGATGTGTTCATTATTTTGTAACATGGAATGGCTCTCAACCACACGGATGTAAAGCCTACGGGTTTAAATCAAAACTGATTCCATCCATGGTCGTAAAACAAAGCAGTGGAATAGATTGTTCCTATTTTAGCGAGAAGCCAACTCCCGTGTCCACATAAATTTTTTGCCAAAACCGAGTTTGTTATCTGTCATCTTAAATGAGTCTACTTCTATGCTCCAAAGAGTCGGATTTAGTGCCAGAGCAAAGGGAAAGCGTTTGAGGTAAACTTTTTTTTCATCCTTACATGGAAGCATGGTTCCCTTAAATTGTATTCCTTGAATCTTACCTACGATATTGGTTTCAAGATGAACAGTCCCCGATATATTTTTGTTTTCCAGTACATTTTGAATGTGTTCGGTTTTCGTATCAGAGGCAACTATAAAAGAGTTTGTCTGCTTATCAAAAGCATAAAAGAGTGTGCAAGAAGAGAGCTGATTATCCTTACATGTAGCAAGGCTGAGAGTATGATGTTTTTCTAAAAACTCTATTATTTTTTCGAGATTCTCAGGCATCAAATTTGATCTCTTTATAGAGATACTTTTCAAAAAGTTCAATCTTTTCAAGCTCACGTTTAGTAAGCATCATCATCCCAACCTCATCAGCTTTCATCGTATCAAAAAGTTCTTGCGCACTTGTAATTTTGTAATGGTTTTTTAAAAAATCTAGCAATGTATCAAAATTATCTTTAATCTCGGCCTTTAAAAAGCACGTTTTTTTATAAAGTTTGTACTCATTCCAATCGATCTCTATCATCTTGTAAACCTCTTTAAAGCAAGATCTAGCTGTTGCATAGCCTGTTGCATTATCTCAGATGAAACTGCAAAATTAAGTCGCATATAACCACTTCCCTCTTTTGAAAATGATACGCCGTTTGAGAGTCCAAGCTTCGCTTCTTTTACGAAAAACTCTTTTAATTCTTTATCACTTAGATTCATCTTCGAGCAATCTAACCATGCGAGATAAGTTCCCTCAGGTACAATAAAAGAGATTTTATCATTATGTTTTTTACAAACATCTTCAAGTAAAACAATATTTTTTTGCAGATGAGTATTTAACTCTTTGAGCCATTCATCGCCTTGCATGTAAGCAGTTTCAAACGCAACATGTCCAAGAATCGTGCCTTGTGTGAAATGAATATTATTATAAACTTTTTTATATTTTTCTCTTAAAATTTCATTCTTTATTGCAACCGTGCTGATTGCAAATCCTGCGAGATTAAAGGTTTTTCCTACACCATAAGCACTGACTGTGATATTTGCAACCGCGTCACTTAAAGAGGCAAAAGGGATATGAATGTGAGGAGCATAGACAAGATCACTATGTATCTCATCTGAAAAAACAACGATGTTATGTTCTAAACAAACATCTGCCAAGCGTTGCAATTCCTCTTTTTTCCACACGCGCCCAACTGGATTATGTGGAGAACATAAAAGCAAAAGTTTTGTGTCTTTGTCTATTTTAGAAAGAAAATCATCGATATCAAAGCTATAATCTCCATTCTCACTTTTTTTGAGAGGATTAAATAAAACTTTTCTATTATGATGCGTGACACTCTTGAAAAATGGAGGATACACCGGAGTTTGAACGATAATCTTATCACCCTCGTTGCTAAAAGCTTCGATGGCTGCGTTGATACTTGCAACAACTGAGTGAGAGTAGAGAAGCTCCTCTTGTGAAAACATAATGCCATGATGGCGTTTTAGCCACACTATTTGAGCTAACAATGCAGAAGAGGGCATCTCTTCATAACCAAAATTTGGATGTTGTAATCTTTTTTTTACAGCCTCGAGTATAAAAGAGGGTGTGTCAATGTCCATATCTGCAACCCACATTGGGATCACATCTTCAGTGCCAAAGAGTTTATTTCTTAGAACATATTTCTCTGCATTTGTATTTTCTCTTTTGCATGAGAGAGAAAAATCAACTTTCATCTTTTTTTCCATACACTCATTTGTGAGAGAGTATGCTGATACTTGCGCGCACTTTCTTTAATAACAAAAGGAAGATCTTGAATATGTAAAAGTTCAAATTGACCCTTTAAAACCTCTTGTAACTTTTCTATAGTTTTGATTTCTTGACCGTTTTCATCCACATAACCGCCAAGCCACAGCTCTTTCTTTGTCGAACTTTCTTGCCATGTATATGGAGATGTGAGCACTAAAACTCCACCATCATTTAAACGAGTTTGAATATCTTGTAAAAAGAGCATCGGATTGTAAAGTCTGTCTATAAGATTTGTTCCCATAATCAGATCATATCCGCTCAGGCTCGGCTTCAAGTTACATGCATCACCCTGCCAAAAACTTACTTTTTCAGCAATATTATCAAATCCGAGATCTTCGAGTGTCACTTTTTTCAAAGTAAAGAGATCACCTTCCTCTTTTGAGCGGTACGCGATATATCCATCCTCTTTAAGACGTGTTGCCACGGAGACAAAACGTGCTGAAAAATCAACACCTTCCACTTCATCAAAATATTTTGCAAGTTCATAAGATGCTCGTCCAGTTGCACAGCCTAGATCTAGTGCTTTTGCTTTATTCTCACAAAATGATGCGGCCTTGCTTGCACACTCAATAGCAAAATTTTTCACTCCAAAATGCTCGTCTCCATACTGAAATTCACAGTATTGGGAAACTAACTCGTCACTCTCATAGATATCTTCTGTTTGCATGTTTGCCTCACCTTTATCAATCACATAACGAAATCCCGCATGTTGGTAAAAATGGCGTCTAAAAGCGTAGCGTGAGTGTTTCATAATCTCATTGCCTGTACTTATAAAAGAGCCTCCTTTTAAAATATTGTGCTTTGTATCAAATGTCGGTATTGAAAAATCATCATACGCCGGATGAACTTTAAAGCCTTCAAATTCATCGAAGGGAGTTCTCGTCCACTGCCAGACATTTCCCACAACATCATACAACTCTTTAAATGCAAATTTATCAACACTGCATGCACTCATATGCTGCGTAAGATTGATATTTGCATTTTCATCATCAAACTCTGGCACATCTTTTAAATCTGCATATTCATAGAGTCTAACCCACTGCGCTTCACTTGGTAGTGTATAACTAACGCCATCACGCTTTGAAATATATCTGCAAAATGCCTGTGCTTCAAGAGCATTCACATCCACAGGCCAGTTTTTTGGCATCTCTATGATTTTACTGAGTGTTCTGTATTTAAAGGATTCTGCCTCTTTAACCCAAAAAATAGGATGTTTGGCTTTTGAAATCTGTAAAAATTTCAATCCCTCATCATCCCAAAATGTTTTATCTTCATAACCGCCGTTTTGTACAAACTCCAAAAACTCACCGTTACTCACCAAAAACTTGGAAACTCTAAAATCTTCGACCTTACATGTAAGAGCTCCATACTCATTATCCCAGCCATATAAATGATGTGTATGATCTTTTCCTAGAACAAGTGTGTCACCATTAATCGCAACTAAGGCGTTAGAAGGAAAGCTCTCACTTGCATCATCAAAAATGTCAAACTCTTTTACCTCTTTAATAAACTCTAAAGGCATCTGGCGGTGTAATACAGAAGATGTTTCGATGTGTATACGTTCGTGTTCAATGCCCATTAAAATGATCCAAAATGGGTCTTCCCACGCTATTGGCAAAGTCAGAGGAAGCGTTGAGATGAGATTATCAACAAGCGCTCGCACTTGGTTTCTATACTCTCGTACTTCACTGACTTGTGGCCATCCATGTTGCGCACTACTCATATCATCCCAATGCATCTCATCCACACCGATGGCAAAGATAGACTCAAATTTTGGATTAATACGCTCTGTAATGATTCCGCATAAGATAAGTTTATTGACAAAAAAAGTGGCTGTGTGACCAAAATAGAAGATCATCGGGTGGCGCGTCGGTTCGGATTGTTTGTAAAAAACAGAATCATCTTTTAAAAGATCAAACAGTCTCTCAAAAAGGTCAAAACTATTATGAAAATAGTGGCGAATCTCTTCACGCTTTATTTGTATATCTTCTCCGATTAAAAGTGGCGGAGCACTATAATATTTTTCTAACACAATTCTTTCAACTCTTTACAATATTTCTGATTTTTTCTGCCAACTGCTGTGGGCGAAGACCTAAACTCTCTTCAACCAACACTGTATTTCCATGCTTAATAAAGCTGTCTTCATACTCAAAACTTACAAGGTCAACATCTTGATTTTTTTGCGCAGATAAGAACTCTAAAATTGCACTTCCAACACCGCCAGCTTTTGCACTGTCACTAAAAACAAACCACTTTTTATGCTTACATGTAAGGCTAAGCAACATCTCTTCATCAAGAGGTTTTACAAATTTAAGATCCAAAAGAGAGACTTTAAAATCAAGCAATTGCATCGTTGCATAAGCGCGCCCAACGCCATTACCATAACCTATCAGTAAAATATCGCTGACATTTGAAACCATCAATTGCGATTTTCCAACTTCAAAAGGGATCGACTCGGGAAGTTCACTTTCAAAAAAAGAACCTCTTGGGTAACGAATAGCACATGGATGCATATATGTCGAAGCAAAACCAACAGCTTGATGAAAAGATTTTTCATCATGTGGCGCTAAAAGTGTCATATTCGGAATGGCTCTGAGAAAACTGACATCAAATGCCCCTTGATGAGTTTCTCCATCTTCACCAACTATTCCCGCGCGATCAAGTGCAAAAACAACGGGTAGATCCATCAAACAAACATCATGTATGACTTGATCATAACCGCGTTGTAAAAATGTAGAATAGATCGTACAAAATGGTTTAAATCCCTCTTTTGCCATCGCCGCCATCGAAGTAACTGCATGTTGTTCTGCAATAGCAACATCCCAAAAGCGATTTGGATATTTTTCCATCAATTTTGTTAGTCCTGTTCCACTTGGCATTGCCGCAGTAACTCCAACAATTTTTTCATTCCTATCGGCTACATGTAAGAGTGCTTCTGTATAAATTTGCGTTGCTGATTTTGCAGGAGATTTTTTCTGACTGTCTCCGCTTGCTAAATCAAATGGCCCTACTCCATGCCATTTTTCATGCTTACCCTCAGCAATCTCATACCCTTTTCCTTTGAGCGTTTGCACATGGATAATAACAGGTTTTTTCATCCCCTTAGCGAGTTCCATAATCTCAATTAAAGATTTAATATCATGCCCATCTACAGGACCAATATAATCAATACCCATCTCTTCAAATAAAATTCCCGGAGTAATGAGTTTGAGTGATTCTTCTAATCTTTTTGCTATGTACCTTGCGCCCTCACCAAAGTTGTCAACAAAACTTTCTGTTCTTTTTTTAAACTTTTGGTAAAAAGGGGAAGCCATAGCAGAGCTGAGCATTCGGCTTAATGCGCCGATGGGAGCAGCGATACTCATCTCATTATCATTTAAAATAATGATCATCGGATATTTTCTATCACCCAACTCATTTAAAGCTTCATACACCATACCAGCAGTCATTGAACCATCACCGATCATCACAACTGGCACTCTTGAATCTTGCTCATTATTTAAGGCGATAGCTTTTGCCGCGCCTACTCCAAGAGAGATAGAAGTAGAACTGTGTCCTGCAATAAAATAATCATCTGGACTCTCAGAGGGTTTTGTATATCCACTAAGACCGCCAAACTCTCTTAGAGTCTCAAACTCATCCCAACGACCCGTAAGTAGTTTATGTGCATATGCCTGATGTGAAACATCAAAGATAAAAGGATCTTTAGAAGAGTCAAAAACCTTATGCATTGCCACAATAAGTTCTGTTGCACCCAAAGTAGAACCCAGATGCCCACCATTTTTACTCACGACTTCTAAAATTCTTCCTCTTATATCTTTGCATAATTGGTTTAATTGTTCAATATTATATGACTTTAGTTCTTTTTTCATTGCTTCCTAATCTTCTTGCAAAGCCGCTTGCTTAACTCGTTCGTAGCGGTTTAAAATCTGCGCATCTATATTTCCAGCGTCACTAATGGCAACGACTCCACCGGGACTTACTGCTCGATCTGATATTATCTCTATATTTCCTAAAGATCCGATTTTCTCTGAGAGCCACCCGTGATCATTGGGGTTCACTTTAAGTTTGATCTTACTTGCAGTTTGAAGATCTTTAATAAGCTCATATGCAAGCGTATATGCTACTTTAGAAGAGTTTGAACTCAGTTCTACTTCAATGACCTCTTTTGCAATATCCAGTGCTGCTTCAAGAAGCTCTTTTTTAATACTCTCAAGAGCTGATTTATACTCATTTGCACTATTTTCAAGAGTCTTAATAGAATCTGCAAACTGAGCTATTGCCGTAACTTTGTCACTTTCAATTTTTGAACTTGTCTGCTGCGCGGCATCGTGCAGACCCTTTTCGTAAGCCTCTTTTTTTTCTATTTCGACTCTTGCTTTAAACTCTTCTTCTTGTGCTTCAAGTTTCATCTGAAGTTTTATAAAATTGGATGTCATTTCATCGGTTTTTTTTAAGAGTGATTCGACAAGTTCGTCTCTATTTCCAATATCTACGGGAGTTTCATGTTCGGGCTCAAACTCTAAATCTAATGGCTGAAAGTTTTCATACGCTAACCCTTGATCATGTGAATCTTCGAGTTCACTGCCATGACTAGAAAAAACTTTAAATCTGTACTTATCTACCGTGTGATTCACGAGATTATCTGTCGTGATTAATGTTTTCATTAGTCGATCATCTCTTCAGTTTCACCCATCTGGACAAGTCCTTGTTCAGATAACTGAGTTACGACTTCAACAATTTTACGTTGTGCATTTTCGACATCTTTCATCTTCACAGCACCCATAAATTGCATCTCTTCTTCAAATGTTTCTCTAGCACGCTGAGACATATTTGCATAAAACTTCTCTTTAAGATCTTCAGGAGAACTCTTGAGTGCGAGCATAAGGTCTTGTTTGTCAGAAGCTTTTAAAATCTCTCTTACTGCATTGCCATCAAGCTTTGCTATATCTTCAAATGTAAACATCATCTCTTTAATTGCGCTTGCCAACTCTTCATCAATCTGCTCAATAGAAGTAAGGGTCGCTTTAGACGCTTTTGCTCCAAGTCTGTTAAATACATCAGCCACAGCACGCGGTCCGCCAACTTCGACTTTATAACTTGCAAGAGATTCAAGTTTAGACTCAAGAACAGCACTTACTCTCTTAATGACAGACGGTGAAATATCTCCAAGTTTTGCCATTCTCATAGCAACTTCAGCACGTAAATCATCTGAAAAATACCCAAGCACATCTGCTGCTGATGATGGATCCATATGCGCCAAAATAAGAGCTATAGTTTGAGGATGCTCATTAATAATAAAGTCTGAGAGTTGCTGTGGTTTAATTTTTGAAAGATATGCAAAATTTTGAGAGCTTTGCATACTTTTGGAGAGTTTCTCTAAAACTTTTTTCGCTTCTTCAGGTCCCAGTGTACGATATAAAAGTTCTCTTGCATACTCCATACCCCCAGATGTAATATATTGGCTTGATTGCACAATGGCGTGAAACTCTTCTAAAATATTTGTAGCGACCGCTTTATCGATGGCTCGGTTAGATGCTATATGTTTTGAAATCTCTGTGATTGCGTCAACACTTAAATGAGAAAAGATATTGGCTGTAATATCTTCTCCAAGTTGGAGTAATAAAATCGCTATCTTTTCAGACATTGACATCTCATCAAACTGTGCTC
The DNA here is from genome assembly GCA_038205935.1 of Campylobacterales bacterium. Classification (GTDB taxonomy): domain Bacteria; phylum Campylobacterota; class Campylobacteria; order Campylobacterales; family Sulfurimonadaceae; genus Hydrocurvibacter. The sequence goes on along the minus strand of JBBRBK010000064.1, from coordinate 2,383 downwards.
TTTGGCTTGTAGATAAGTTCATTGTATCAGCCCTCCGGATTTTTTGGTGTATATCCACCTGAAGATTCTTCACTGATCAAACTTTGAATGAGCATTGCCATATCATCAGGATGATCTTCTGTCATAGATCGAAGTTTTTCTAAAAGAACATCATATTTGAGTTCATCTTCATTAAAATTTTGTCCAACACCAAGTTGGTCTTCCACTTTTTTACGCATCTCCTGAACTCTCTCAATAAGGTCATCATCTTCATCATCTTGTATATCCAAAACAGGTCTTTCGATCTCGTCCTCTTCTTTGGAGACTTCAAGCATTTTCTGCGCAAATGGAGCAATAACTTTTTTGTAAAGAATAAAAAGAGCAAGTGCTACAAATATATATTTAAAAACATCTGCAAAAGGTGTAATGTAGTTTGCTATAAAACTTGAAAATTTACCTGCACCATCAGCACCAGCCATAGCATCACTAGAACTTTTAAACTCAAAATTCTTAATGGAAACCTGGTCTCCACGTTCCCCAGAAATCCCTATAGACTGTGAAACAAGTTGATTAATAGAGTCAAGCTGAGTTTGATCAAGCGCTACATACTCCATCTCATCTGTTGGTTTACCATTTTTGTCCATTTTATGCTGATATTTTCCATCCACAACAACGGCTGCTGTAATTCTTTTTATACTTGCAAACTGATCTTTTTGTGTCAATATTGTTTTTGAAATCTCATAGTTTGTTGTTCCGGTAGTTTTTTGATATTTTTCCGTACTTGTTTTATTACCATCCATCCCCGCAACAGGACCAATGTTACTCACAGTTCCAGGGACACCGCCATCAGCGACAGGAGTACTACCATCCCGTTTTTCCTCAGAGGTCTGCTCACTTCTTACCACATTATCAGGATCATATTTTTCAGAGGTTGAACTTTTTTGTGCAAAATCATATTCAATAGTCACTTTTGCAACAACATGACTATCTCCACCCAAAAATGGAGATAAAACTTCTATGATCTTTTGCTCGCTTTTTTTCTCTTCTTTAGACTTATACTTCTGCTCAACGGCTGAAAGTTCTCCAAGTTGTGCTGATTCATCATTATCGCCTAAAAGGTCACCATTACCATCAACCATTACGACATTTGCTATTGTAAGTTTAGGAACAGCCGAAGCGACAAGGTTTTTAATACCACGTATCTGCTGAGTGGTAAGAGTTCTTCCCTCTTTAAGTTTTACAACTATAGACGCAGTAGGATCCGTTTGCTTTGAAACAAAAAGTGTTTCTTTTGGAATGGCAAGTGAAACACTCGCTCCTTCTACAGGATCAAGCGCAGAGATAGTTCGTGAGAGTTCACCCTCTAATGCTCTAAGATATTTAACATTTTGATCAAAACTTGTTGCTCCAAATTCTTGCGTATCAAAGAGCTCAAAACCAACACTCTTATTTGAAGGAATTCCCATAGAAGCGATAGAAATACGTTGTTTATAAACCATCTCTTTTGGAACTTTAATCGTATTATTTTCACCGACCGTATAAGGTATCTTTTCTTTATCAAGTTGCCCAATAACTTTTGATGCATCTTCACTACTCAATTTTTCAAACAAAATATCGTAGTTCTTGTCTTTAATAGCATCTTTTGATGTAAAGACAATTAGAAAAACAAGAAATGCAACAATACCGGCAACTGCACTGCCAATAATAATACGCTGAGCTTTACTTAGCTTAGTAAAAACTATGGAAAGTTGCGAAAAAAGTACCTTAAAATCCATATCTGCCCGTTATAATAATTGTGATGTTAATTCAAAAAATCGATCATTTTGTAAAGGTGTGCCTATAGTCACACGAATTGCATTAAGACCATATCCGCTTAAATTTCTTACTATCATACCCTTTTTAAGCAGAGAATCAGCTAAGTGCGAAGAATTTTGTCCCTCATTTAAACACAATGTCACAAAGTTGGTATAACTTTCTATTATTTTAAGAGAATGTGTTTTTGCGAACTCTTCATAGCGTTTCATCTCTTTAAAATTATTTTCTATACTCATCTCTACAAATGCTTCATCTTCGAGTGCAACACTTGCTGCTTCTAACGAAAGCGTTGTAATATTAAAAGGAGGACGAAGTTTATATAATGCTTCAATGATTGGCTCAGGTGCGATTCCATAGCCAACGCGCATTCCACCAAGTCCATACGCTTTTGAAAATGTTCCAAGATAGATAGTATTATTAAAACCCTCTAGGACATCTTTTGGAGTAATTTTTTTAGAAATATCTTTACCTATTGCATATTCCATGTAAGCACCGTCTATTACGACTAAAGTATCATCATCCACTTTAGCAATAAACTCTTTTAAAGACTCAGCATCCGTTGCATCTCCCGTTGGATTATTTGGAGTAC
>JBBRBK010000063.1:0-11493 GCA_038205935.1 Campylobacterales bacterium | reverse complement strand
TCATCCAGATTTTCTAAAAAAAGTTCAACGACTTTTGGATGAAAATGATTTCCTGAACCGGCTTTAATGATATCTAATGCGGCTTCGAGCGTGAAGCTTTTTTTATAGGGTCTGTTGCTTAAAAGTGCATCAAAAACATCGACAACAGCCACGATCGCTCCACTATATGGAATCTCATCAGCTTTGAGAGCTTGTGGATAACCACTGCCATCATACTTTTCGTGGTGAGTGTTGGCTATCTCTGCTGCAAGTTTTAGCAGTGGTGTCGTTTTTTGAGAAAGGATAGAGTAGCCTATTTGTGCATGCTTTTTCATAATGAAAAACTCTTCATCATCAAGTTTACCCGGTTTTAAAAGGATGCTGTCTTCAATACCGACTTTGCCGATATCATGCATAGGAGCAGCAAGTCGCATGAGTTCCACAGCATCCTCGTCCCAGCCAAATTTGCTAGCCATAACAGCGGCCATTTCACCGACTCGAATAGTATGTGTGGATGTTTCATTATCTCTGTATTCAGCCGTTTTACTTAAAATAGAGATGATATCTTTTTCACTGTTTTGGACTTCAATAAGTGCATCTCGCAACTCTTTTGTTTTCTCTTGAACTTCAAGTTCCAACAGCTCTTTGTGCCCTTTGATCATATTTTGATAGATCCCTATTTTGACCGCATTATTTATTCTGAGTCTAAAGTCCATAAGGTCAAAAGGTTTTGTGAGATACTCATCAGCACCCATCTCCAGACCTTTAATAACGGCTTCCTTATCTGAGAGCGCGGAGATGATGATAAGTGGAATGGCTGCAAGTTCTTTGTTACTTTTTATGAGTTTTGTCGCTTCAAAACCATCCATGACAGGCATCATCAAGTCCATAAGGATTAAATCCACAGTGGAATTTTGTAAAATATCAAGAGCTTCTTGTCCATTTTGAGCTTCTATAACGCGAAAACCTTCTTTAACGAGTATTTTAGAAGCGACTTTTCTATTCATCAGCTCATCGTCACATAAAAGTACAGTTGCCATCAGTCACTCCATTTATATAATATTTTTAAACTATCGTCCATATTGTCCATTTCGATATAACCGATAGAACCGTCTACTTTTTTGAGAAATGCTTTGACACTCTCTTGCGATTTCAAACTAATGGGTGGTCGATGCCCAAGATAATGCTCTTTCGTCCAGTATGCCTGTAAGCGATCAAAGCTCATCTCTAAGATCTTTTGTTCAAATTTTGCACGAAGCGGATCTCTGGCATCAAGATTTATGGGAACGGCTTTCATATCCTTGACAAGGATTAATTTTTTTAAAAAAATCGCTTTGATCTGAGAAGATGATAGATCTTCCATATGTTTATTAGAAACAACAACATATTCATGACAAAAAGCAATATTTGATAAGAGAAAAATTGCTAAAAAAAGTTTCATAATTTCTCCCTCTTCATTAAAAAAGTACCGAAACAGAAAATAAAAATTGATTTTCTTTGTTTAGAGTGTGAAACTGATACTCTGATTTAATCGCGACTGGATAGGATGGTCTGTATGTATAGCCAAGGACGCCAAAGGTGTCTGACTTGTTTTTTAGCTTGTCATCATAAGACTCTAAACGCACAATTCCTACATGCTTAGGCGTAAAACGGTATAAACCTTGAAGATATCCTGCATAGGGAGTTGTTACTCTTTTTTTTGACTCTTGTCTGCCTACCTCACTTGAGATTTCATAATCATCAGTATCATATTTTGCAGAAAGTAAAAAATAATAGAGATTATCATCAAGAGTGTTTGTAGTATGAAAATAACCTCCGTTAAACTTTATAGAATAATCATCCTTTTCATATACACCACCTATTCCATAGAATTTGTCTATATTATAGTTGTTGTATGTAGGATCGAGATCTTCATTATTTTGCAGCATTAGATCGATTCTAAATCCGTTATCATCATAAGATGCGTATGTCAGATCTGCACCTGATGTATAGTTTGGAAAAAGATTTTGAGTCTTTGGATCGGATGTCGTTTGTCTGAGTACATTGATAGGTAAAAGATTCCAAAAACCTATAGAAGAGTTATATCTACCGACTCTAAATGTGTAATGCTCATTGTATTCATAATCAAGATAGAGTCTCTCAGCATGAAGTCGAGTGTCTCTTTTGATAGTTGTGCTATCACCAACAGAGCTCTGAAAATAGAGTTCATGAAACTCAAATTCAGCCATATAGGAAAACTTCTCGTAACTTCCATATCCAAGTATTGCAAGATCATCGAGACTATATTTTTTTTCATTTGCTTTATTTTCATAATTAAGTGAAAAATATCCTCCAAGGTAGAGCGGCATGGAATCCACTTGTATGCCGTTTCCTAATTCATAATCTTGGGCATGTAGTGAAATAAACAGTATAAATATTCCAAGTAATTTACGCATCTTTCAACCTTTATGATACGATCTTATAACCGATACTGCGTACGGTTTTTATGATCTCTTTGTCTTGGAGTTTTTTTCGTATATTTTTTATATGTACTTCTATAATATTGCTCATTGAAAATGATGCATAATCATTATGGATAAGAGATAAAAGCTCAAATTTTGTAAATGTCTTCTTGGGGTTTGATGCCAAAACTTCTAAAAGATCATATTCTGCAGGTGTTAAGTTGATAAATTCATTATCGATTTTAACCTCTTTTGTATTTTTATAAATAGAAACTGATGCTATCTGAATGACTGTACTCTTATTTGAGTTTGTACGTCTGAGTAGTGAATTGACTCTAGCTAAAAGCTCTACATGTGAGTAGGGTTTGCAAAGATAATCATCCGCACCGCCATTTAAAGCTTTGACTCTGTATTCTACTCCATCATTGGCTGAGAGCATCAACACTTGAGCATCTATTAAAAGACTACGAAGCTCTTTTAAAAACTCATATCCGCTTTTATCGGGTAGATTCCAGTCGAGTACAATAAGATCATATATACTTCTGTCAATACAAGAGATGGCATCGACAAACGATGTGGCGACATCGACTTCAAAGCCCTCTTTATGCAGTAACCTTTCTATGAGATCAGCATTGAGTAAATCATCTTCTACTATTAAAATATTCATGTCTGTATTTTATCCTATATAAGCAACTATATTATAAAACTTTGCTCACAACTTTTACATGGTTTGGCAGCTGTAATTCTGGATTTACAAGTAAAGCGGTACTCCAGATTCCCGCATCTATGGTTGTAGGTGCGATGATACTTATCTGCTTCAAATCATTTTTTTCTAATGTGATGATGTGTGAGAATCTTTTTCCATCAATCTCTTTATACCTTTTGGAATGTCCAGATGTACAAAGTGAAGAAGTATTAAGCTCGATTATCTCAATATTTTCATTCTCATCGAGAGGATTTTGTATGCCTATACTCCATTTCTCACCCTCACAAGTTCCTATCACTGTGACATCACCGCCAAAGTTTACTAGAGCTGATGTGATTCCTGCGAGTTGTAAGATCAGTATGGACTGATCTACTGCGTATTCTTTGACTAGTCCACCAAAGTCAATCTTTGTACTAGAGTTGCTAAAAGTTAAAATATTGCCATCAATCTTCATACATGCAGAAGATGCAAAAGGGATAATAACTTCATAGTTTTCTCTTTTATCTTTAAGCGTTCCTGCCATGGCTACGTCAAATGCACCATTTGTTATTTCACTGTAAAAAAGAGCTAACTGTAAAAGTCCTGCAAACTCATCACTTACATGTAAGCTATTTTGATCTCTATGGTTTATTTGATAAAGCTCTGAATTTTCATTAAAATAACTGTATTTAGTTTCTAATCTTTTTGCGTGAAATAAAATATCATCTGCCAATGCATTGGCAGATAATTCGCAATCACTCTCAAGTTGGAGTTCGCAGAGAGTTGTAAAAACTTCAAACTTATATGTATACAAGTGTTAAGCCGTGAAACTCATATTGCTTCCGTTATTTTGTGACTGAGAAGCTCCGTATGCGGATAGTATATTTTTCATCAGTAGAGACTGCAAGTCATTGGAAGAACTTGTAGTTGGTGCATTTTGACTTGGCTGCGTATTTGATGTTCCAGACCAAGTGCCACTAGCTCCGCTTTGACTGTGCACATTTTGATTGTTTTGTGCTAACTGTTTTGCTACCTCACTAAACGAAGCTTTATCTATAGGACTCGTAGGTTGTTGTGAATCAGCATTTGATGCTTGTTGACTTTGTTGAGTATTCACACGAGTGAAATTTGCTTGAGCTATGTTACTGACTGTCATGATTTTCTCCTAGTTTAAATTTTTGTCACTATATCAAGAAGTAAGCAGATAAATCTGTCTTACTCTTCTTTCATTAGAACATGAACCAAGCACCAAGCGTTATAGTATTATTATCAGATGCTGCACTGCCTGTTTGTCCGTTTATCTTTGTAAAGATCATACCTTGTAAAACTATACGGACACTTTCGATAGGTGTGTAGGCTGCTTCAATAAGATATGCGCTCGAATCTTGACTTGAAACATATCCACTGCCAGATGCCTGATTGTATCCGAGGTTGACTCCATATTTTGAATCAAAAGTATACGCTGCCATCGCAGAAAATACAGAAAGAGACTGATGAAGATTAGCATTTACTCCTCCATCATTACTGCCGTTTAAAGTCTGCTTTTCCCAGGTATTTCTAGCCGTAAGTGTCAGTGAATGGGTATCAGCAATATATTGATACTCACCATCAAGTGCCACATCAGTATATTCATCAAGTTGGTTTGTACCGGCCTGTTTAATATTCATCTTCGAGCCATAACCGCCAATCATAAAAAAGTTATCTCCAAATGTATGCTGAAGAGCTAAACGTAGATACGGCGCAGTACCATCTAAAACTCCATCATTACCAGACTGTAGACCAACAGGACCATTATTAAAAGTCAAGTTTTTTAGTATGTCATCTCTGTTGTACGAGTCTTGATAACCTCCAAGCTCAAGATAAAGCGTATCAGCATAAAGTCCATAAGCATTCAATCCTACGACAGTATGACCAAGACTTTCAATCATCGGTCCCGCTACGCTTGCTGAAATGGCTGGAGTTGCCCAAGGAAAGCCCCACGCCGGTGTACTTGCATAGATATCTTGGAGGGTTGGATTATTATTGAGTGAAGCACCGTAGACTAAAGAGTTATTTAAAAGAGTCGTAGAGTTACCATAACGGATATCGGTATTATCCGCACTTATTCTCCTTGTAGTTAGATCTTTTGGCAGATCAGAAGAGTCATATGTGATCTGTACGAAGGCACCAAAGTTATCATAAATCTTCCCACCGTAAAAAACACTCATCTGAGGAAAATTAACTTTGTTATTTTCATTTACACCATTTGCGCTTGCCGCCGCCGTAGCATCAGAACCGTTTTTAGTAGAACTCATAGCCACTTGAACCATAGCTGCCAAAGGAAGAGGCATCTTTGTCTCGCCTCCACCCATAGTGTAACCACCGAGCTTAAACTGGCGTCCCATCTCTGTCAATGCGGGAAACTGTCCGCCCGCGTGACACATAGTACAGCTAAGCCCCGTTTGACGTGCAAAACTTGGAAGGGCATAAGCGTTATCTACACCTATGATTGTAAGAAAAAGTGTTGCAATTGCAGCACTTGAGAATGTTGTTTTTTTCATTTTTAAACTACCTGTTTAGATTTTAAAATATTGTAGTGAAGTATTATGAAGATTGTATGAAGATTGTTCGTTCTGGATTTACTATTAGTGAGTATGATTCTTAATATTTTTAAGAACTCAAAAGGATGCCTTCAATGTTGAACATACAAAAAACGTTTTTTATATTACTCATATGCGCAACGGCGCTATTTGCTGAGTCAAACGTACATCAGATCTACCAGACAATGGCTTCTGGGAAATTAGATGAAGCGCACAAGATGATAGAAGAGGTGCTTGCAAAACATCCAGATAGTGCAAAAGCACACTTTGTAGATGCTGAGATTTTAGTACGTCAAGGTAACAAAAAAGCAGCGCATGATGAGCTCGCCATCGCAGAACAGCTTTCACCAAAACTTCCTTTTGCAAAGCCTGAAGCGGTTGTTGCTTTAAAGCAGATGATTGGTAGCAATGCAGTGCAAAAAAGTCAAAATATTCAAACTAGTCCAAATGTGCAGATGCATCAAAACACTCAAGAAAACAAATCAAGCGGATTTCCTTGGATGACCTTCCTTCTTACGGGCGGAGTTGTTTTTCTTGTCGTTATGATCTGGAAATCATTTTCTTCGCGTAAACAAAATCAATACAACCAAGCGCCTGCATACGGGAATAACACAGCGCCACAGCAAGGCGGTTATCCTAATAGTAACGGCTACAATCAAGGCAATCAACCTAACCAAGGTGGCGGTTTAGGAAGTAATATCATGAGTGGACTTGCAACAGGAGCTGCGGCGGGTGTTGGTATGGTTGCAGCGGAAGAGTTGATGCACCATTTTACGGATCATAAAGATTCTTCATCAAACAATTCACCAATATTGGACAATAGCAACAATAATGTGCAACCAACAAACGACGCAGGAGACACTGATTTTGGTATCTCAGATGGTTCTTCTTGGGATGACAATAGTTCTAGCACAGATGATGACAGCTCTTGGTAAAAAGCTCTCTTAAAAGATAGAGAGCCCAGTTTTTTGGGTAAACATCTCAAGCGCTTTTGTCCCAGCGTGAGAGTTGCCCCAAGAATTTAGACGCGGTGAAAAGACTGCGATACTCATCACTTTTGGAACAACAGCCACGATTCCCCCTCCCACACCGCTTTTCGCAGGTAATCCCACATGAAAAGCAAACTCTCCAGAAGCATCATAATGTCCACATGTAAGCATAAGCGCATTGACCCTTTTTGCCTGATTGACCGTTACAAACTCATGATCTGTGATTGGGTCTACGCCGTGATTTGCCAAAAATAGCATTGCACGAGAGAGCTCTTTTGTACTCATAGCGATAGCGCAGTGTTTGAAGTAGGTCTTAACTACATCGTGTACATCATTTTCAAGGTTGTTAAAACTCTTCATGAGATTTGCAAGGGCTAGATTTCTAAAGCCGTGTTCATATTCAGAATCGCACACTTCTTGATCATACGTAATGGTCTCATCATCTGAAATCGCTCTTATAAAATCTAAAATACGATCAAAAGTATCTGTACTGTTTTGATAGTGAGAGATCAGTGTGTCCGTGATGACGATAGCACCGGCATTTATGAAGGGATTTCTTGGTTTTCCATGTTCATACTCAAGTTGCACTAAAGAGTTAAAAGGATTTCCCGATGGCTCTTTGCCCACTCTTGTGTAGAGTGCTTTACTGTAGATGTTGACCGCTTTTGTGAAGGTAAACACTTTTGAGATACTTTGGATGGAAAACTTATCCTCGCTACATCCTATATGATAAGAAGTGCCATCAAAAAGGGTGATACTCATAGCAAACTGGTCAGGATTGACACGGCTGAGTGCTGGGATGTAGTCGGCGACTTTTCCCTCTTTTAAAAAGGGTTTTATCTCCTCTTGTATCTCTAACAGTATCTGTTGAAAATCCATTTTTAACTCCTTACATGTAAGACCATTGTATCAAATTTAGATAAATCTATTTTTTATTTGTTGCTATAATCCGCTTTATGAATCTTATATATTTTAGTGTGATCTTCTTATCGGTCTTTGCTCTTATCAATTTTTACATCTACAAAAGACTGATTTTAAAGCTTGATGCAAGAAAAAGTATCAAACACTCCCTCAACATATTTTTAGTGATAAACTATCTAGGCATTATCGGTTACATGTTTGCACGCTATTTTGTAAACACTCCAAACTGGCTTTACTTTCTCTTTTCAGTTCCTATCGGCATCGTGTTTTTACTTTTTTGTACTGCGCTTGTGTATGACTTTTCACGTGTTATTCTCTTGAAGATTCCGCTTTCTAACTCAAGACGGGCATTTTTCAAACGCTCCCTAGATATCTCATCTTTTGGTGTGGCTTTTGCGCTGAGCGCTAAAGCGATGGTGGAAGCCAGAACTATAGTGATCGAAAAAGTAAATATCAAGATAAAAAATCTCAAGCAACCTTATAAGATCGTTCAGATTAGCGACTTGCATATCGGCGGACTTGTAGGAAAAAGTTTTGTAAAAGAGGTCGTAGAAAAAGTGAATGCGCTGAGTCCAGATCTCATCGTCATTACGGGAGATCTTGTAGATATAAAGATCGAAAATGCTGGGGCGATTCTTGATGAACTCAAATCACTCAAGTCAGTGTACGGAGTTACTTATATTGTCGGAAATCATGAGTATTTTCACGGAATTGCAAAGATTATAGAAAATGTAAAAGCGCGCGGCATCAGAGTTTTAGAAAATGAAAATGTCTATATAGGGTCAAAAGGTGAAGGATTTAATCTTGTGGGTGTGTATGATCTTTTTGGATACAGAGCAGGAACTTATATGCCAGATTTACAAAAAGCCCTTACATGTAGAGAAGATGCACCGACTATTTTGTTAGCGCATCAACCAAAGTTCATCGAAGAAGTAGGCGAGGGTGTGGACTTGATGTTAAGCGGACATACGCACGGCGGACAGATATACCCGTTTCGTTTTTTAGTCGCTCTAAATCAACCATATATCAGCGGACTGCACCAGCATACTGCTGATCTTCAGATTTACGTAAACCGTGGAACAGGTTACTGGGGCCCGCCAATGCGTTTGGGTGCGAGTTCTGAGATAACGCAGATTACACTGATACCTGATATGCGCGCTTAAGACTTTTTAACTCATTTTCTAGACTAAGAAAAGAATAGATATTTTTTTCGTATATATTAAACTCTTTTATACTTGAAAAAAGTTCTTTGTCATAAGTTTGAAGTAGATGATCGACGGAGGATGTGCTAAGTTCGGCCGCATTCTCTGATATGATCACAAAATCATCTCCTTCAAAACGAAAGATCAGACAGTTTTTACAATTGTTTTGAAGATAGTTTGCTATAGCTTTGAGAAGTTCATCTCCCTTTTGCCAACTGTTTTTTTGATTGTAAGCACTGAATTTATGCAGATCGACTAAACACAAAAAATGATATTTTTGAGAACTCTTATTTTGAAGTAAGACAAGATCAAGGTAAGATTGATTGTACATTCCAGTAACCTGATCTCTATAAAAATAGGCAAAACGTTCCTTTTCGATATCTCCAAAGGGCATCTGCGTTGTATAAATATCTGTATCTATCCCATCGAGCGCTTGTATTGCAGATTCTGTGAGCGCTGGATCAAACTGCGTACCACTTTTGTCTCTTATCTCTTGAAGCGCTTCTTCTTTGCTAAGCCGCGTTTTATAGATGCGGTTTGTCGTCATAGCATCAAAGGCATCGGCGATGATCATCATCCTTGATAAAAATGGAACCTCTTCACCTTTGAACCCTTTTGGATATCCGTGTCCATCATACCTTTCATGGTGTGAGCCGACTATGATGGAGAGTTCTTTGTACATCGGTATCTTTTCAAGCATCTCTTTGCCCGCAGTCACATGTTCTTGGATGAGTCTATACTCATTTTCTTCAAGTTTTCCCGGTTTGAGTAAGACGGAATCTGGTGTCACGATCTTGCCTATGTCATGCAAAATTCCGGCTCTATAGATAAGATCACAATCCTCTTGTGAACATCCAGCCTGCTTTGCTATGGCTTTACAGTAGATTGCCACACGCTCAGAGTGACCGCCTGTGTAGGTGTCACGACGCTCTATCATCTCTACAAGAGCTAGAAGTGTTTGTTCATAGTTATAGATTTTTTCTTGTTCAAGGGTAGTGTTTTTTTCCACTTCTTCATGAACCATTTTTTCTAAGTCTTGTTTATAGCGTTGATTTTCTTGTATCGCAATGATTTTTTGAGTTATGCGAGAAAGTGTTTGATTTATGCTTTCAAAGTCAACAGGCTTCATAAGATATCCGCTGACATCAAGACGTATAGCATCCATAAAATAGATAGACTCAGAAAAAGCAGTTAAGATGATAATCTCTTGTTCAGGCTGTATTTTTCTGATTGCTTCTATCATCTCGATGCCGTTCATTCGAGGCATCTGAATATCTGTAAGAACAAGATCAAATTCATTTTCTTGAAATTTTTCAAGACCTATTTCGCCATCCTCTGCATAAACAACGCTTGCAAAAAGCATTTTTAGATAATCAGTTACGATATCTTGGAGTTTTGCATCATCTTCAACATATAAAATATTAAGAGTAGAACAGTTTTGTTTGAGTTCTAGCATATCTGTCATTGTATCTCTCCATCTTGTGTGATTTGTAAGGGAAGGATGATCGTAAAGCAACTACCATCTTCACAGTTTTTCCATGTTAAGTTTCCATGAAAGTGTTTACCTAAGATCATCAAAGACATATATATCCCAAGTCCTGTACCATTTTTACTTTTTGTGGTGACATAAGGTTCTCCGAGATTTGCTATGACAGATTTATCGATTCCGCCTGCATTGTCTTTGACAAGGATAGAGATATTCTCTGCATCTGATTGTGTGTCGATGATAATTTTCCCATTGTGTATCTGACGCTCTTTTATTGCATCTTTGGCATTATTGATAAGATTTAAGAGAACTTGTACGAGTTCATTTGGATACGTTTCAATTTCAATCCCGCAACTATGTGTAAACTCTAAAATAATATTGTTATTTTCAAGAGTTTTAAGCAGCATACTTTTTAGTTTTTCGAAAATCTTGCATAGTGAGATCTTCTCTTTTGCTTTTTCAGGTTTAAAAAATGTTCTAAAATCATCAATAGTATGACTGAGATAGTGTGTCTGCTCATCCAAAATAGTTGTAAGTTTTTGGATATCTTCAATGCTGATCTCTTTCTTAAGCGCTAATGCAGCTTTGAGGTTATTTGCAACCATACCAATAACACTAAGCGGCTGTCTCCATTGATGAGCGATCATTCCTATCATATCACCCATTGCGGCTTGACGGGATTGTAAAAGCATCAGTTCTTCATTGCGATGCATTTGTGTGACATCCATAGCAGAGGCGATGATGACACGCTTGCCATTGTAACTGTTTTCTAAGGGAGAAATAGAAAATATCCACGTTAACTCTTTTTCATCTTTTGTAAGAATCTTCACTTCGCCCATATTTAAAGGTATATTTTCTAAGAAGAGTTTTTCTATATTGATTTGTTCAAAAGAACTATGGACTTTACATGCTTTTGTTTTCCATATCTGGATATTTGGAATCTCTTTGAGTGAGTAACCTGTTGTATCTTTCCACGCATTGTTCATCATAAGAATAGTGCCATCTTCACTAAACAGGATAATTGGATTTGGAGCAAAATGTATAACATTTTCAAGCTCATTCTTTTTTGATTCAAGTTCGAGTGTCAACATTTTAATCTGAGAAATATCTTGAATAATTGAGATGAAATAGAGGGGTTTTTTAAGATTGTTACGTATGATGACGACAGAAAGATTGCTCCAAATCATATGTCCATCTTTACAAATATAACG
>JBBRBK010000062.1:0-11663 GCA_038205935.1 Campylobacterales bacterium | reverse complement strand
AAAGTAAGTTCTCTTTTGGAACCCATGAAAAAGGTTTCTCTGGCATACAGTATTGGCATCTAAAATTACATCGTTCTGTGACTGAGACGCGGATATAGTCTACTACTCTGTCATAACTATCTATTAGCAAAAAAAATCCTTTTAGCTATATATTTGATAAAACTGAATTAACTCATAGTTTTGAGCAAATGAAATAAACGTAAAAATAAGAATAAAAACTGCCGACATGGTTACAAGCAATGAGAATGTCAAAATTTGATTCATCTTTTTTCCTTTTATTGATTTGTATCATTTCTATAAATTAACTAAATGATATAATAAAAAAAGTCAAAGCAGTTTGACATATCTCAATAAAAAGAGTTTATTTTGACATTACATGATCTCTTAATTATATTGGTAATGACTTTCCCAATGTTTTTTTTCACAATTTTTGTAGGTATAAAAATGGCGGATTTTTTGGAACGAAGATACAACATTCAAGAGTTTCACAAGCGGAGTATTATGGTAAGTGCGACGTTCTTATTCGCACTTCTTTTATCATCACTTTTATATTATCTATAAAGAGCGATGTATTAGGAATTGCCTTCAAACCACTGTAGTTGTTGGCGTAGTTTCACAACTTCTCCAACGATGATAAGTGCTGGAGTTGGTACATCGACCGCTTTTTGGACTATATCTGAAAGTGTACCTACAACCACTTGCTGATCTTTTGTCGTTCCTTTTGAGATCACTGCACATGGGCAATCGCTCGGCTTACCAATCTCAATGAGTTTTTTGGAAATTTTAGCAAGATTATGCAGTCCCATTAAAAAAACAATGGTGTCATCAGATTTGTAATGTTCCCAAGGTATCTGTGATTCTTTTTTATTTGGTGACTCATGTGCTGTGACGACGCGAAATGAGACAGCAACACCTCGATGAGTGACAGGAATACCTGCGTAAGCCGGAACACTTATGGCAGAGGTGATACCCGGAATTATCTCAAAAAGGACTCCTCGTTCTTGAAGGTATGCTGCTTCCTCACCTCCTCGACCAAAAACAAATGGATCGCCCCCTTTTAATCTCACAACAACTTTATGCTTGAGTGCATTTTGGTAGATTGTCTCGTTTATATCATCTTGAGGCATGATATGATGTCCGTCTTCTTTGCCAACATATACAAACTCACATCCATCTTTTGCTTCTTCTAAGATATCTGGATTTGCAAGACGATCATAGATAATGACGTCAGCCTCTTTTATGACTCTCAGCGCTTTTAGTGTCAATAGCTCAATATCGCCTGGACCAGCACCAGTTAAATATACTCTGCTCATTTGTTGTCCTCAAAAAGAAATATTCCAGATGGTTTTTGAATCTGAAGAATATCGCGATTGACAAACCAATCGTTTGTATCTATCACTGATATCATATTTGCATCATTGACCGAAACGTACAAATCAGATGTCTCGTTTGACCATCTTACATGTAAGACTTTTCCAGCAAATTCAAATCTTTTTATAATTTGAAATGTTTTAGTATCAATGATCTGAATAACTGGAAATTTCTCTCCGCTAAATGTTACTGCAAGATATCTATTATCTGGTGAAAGTGCTGTAAATACAGGCAAACCCTCTGTTGTTATACTCTTTACAAATTTAAAATCTGGAGTATAGACAAACACTTTATTATCCCCAACGGCTGGAACATAAACATGTCCCCCTCCGATGCTCCATTGTCCAAAATGTGGAACTTTTAAAACAGGTTTTCTCTCATCAAGCTCGATACTTATCTTTGAAAATGTCATATTATCCAGATTAACCACACCAAAATATGGGCTTTTAAAGAATCCAACAATAAAGTTGTTATCCATAATCATGGCATCAAAAGGCATAACTCCAACACTATCAAACTCTTTGAAAGGTTCAAAATTTGGAATCTTTTTCCCCTTGTTTTTGTCATGTAGAATCGTGATTTTATCACTATCCATTTGCGCAAATACTAGATAGTCTTTATAAACTTTAATACCAACATTTCTTGAGTCTGTTTTAAAAGATTGAACAGGATTGAGATCTCTATCTAAAATATCCACACTTTTATTGTCATAGTTTGCTACTGCAACATAATATTTACTAATTACAAAGCCTATAGCGCTATTGCTTGTTTTAAATTCTTTGAGTTTTTTATCCGTTTTTGGATCAAACTTCATGATGTAACCATCACGACTTATGAGATAACCGTCATTTTCATAAAACTTGATAACACCATGATTCATATTATGCACATCTTCTATATGTGTATCTACTAAGCCATTTTCTATAACTGCCAAAGAACTATTTTCTCTCTCGACCACAAAAAACTTTTCATTAGCATGAAGGCTTGTCAGCAATGTAGCACCTAAAAAGGTATTCAACAATATTTTTTTAAACTTTAATTTCATAATATACTTCCTTCTCTTTCTAGTTGAGTTAAATAACATGAGGGGTCTTCACTCCATAAATCACCTGTAATAGCGTACGCTCTTGCGCGCGAACCCCCGTTACAAATCTCGATCTGCTTACATGTAGAGCAAATACCGCTTATTTCTCTTGGGTGCACTCTTAATTTATCCAATAGTTCCCCTTTTTGCCAGATAGCTCCAAAATCCTCTTTTAATATGTTTCCAATAGTGAGAGGAAAAAATGGATCTGGTCTTACATCACCCTCGGAGTTAATATTTAAAAGTTTTCTTCCTGCAGAATTACCACCCCAAGCAAGTAGCTTCTTTCTCATTTTAGAGTTTAATTCAGGATAATGTTTTGTGAATTCATCTAAAAAAAGAATCGCATCTTGTTCCATATTGCCCGTTACTATCTCTATATCTCTGCCTGTTTTATAGTACTCAAAAGCTTTGGCCAAAATAAACTCAACTGCTTTGCGCCTTTGTTCTTTTGTTAAATCCATTTTTAAATTATCCAAGCCTCGACCGGAATAGACTAAATGAGAGATATAGATTTTTGGAATATTGTGTTTTTCAACTAAATCAAAAATGTACTCCAAAGAATTGATGGTATCTTTTGTCATAGTAAAACGGATACCCACTTTTGCGCCCGTAGCATTGGCAAGTAACACAGCTTTGAGTGTTTCTTTAAATGCCCCTTTTAACCCTCGAAAATAGTCATGTGTCGGCTCATCTCCATCTATACTGATGCCGATGTAATTAAAAGTATCTACAATATGTTGTACATTTTTAGTAGTGAAATACAATCCATTACTAGAAAGATAGGTTACAACTCCATTGGCCTTACAAAAATCAGCTATCTCAAAAATATCTTTTCTTGTGAGTGGCTCTCCACCGGAAAAGATAATAAACTTGATCCCACTCTCTTTCATTTGTAAAATTGTTTTTTTAATCTGCTGGGTCGTTAAAGTATCAACTTCGTCCAAAGTTGATTTTGAATAACAATGCAGACATGAAAGGTTGCATCTATTTGTAAAGTTCCAGATAGCGATAGCACCATCAAGATTACGCTCAGGCTTATCTTCAACAACTGATGATATTAGATTTGAGAGTCTAAACATTACTGTTTTCCTTTAAATGAGAGTATATATTGCACTATCGATTTTCGTTCTTCATCACCAAGATGAAACTGAGTCATAACTGTTCTTTTGTATCCAAATGATTTATACATGGATTCTGGGCTTATGATATAGGCTTCTATCTCTTCGGGTGTTCTTGTATCTGCAATTTGAGAAAATGGCGGACCAAAAGCCATTGCTGTTTGATGATGACAACCCCAGCAATATTTTTCAAAGACGACTTTTCCATTTGGGCTTTGTGCAAAAGAAGCAGCGACGATTACAAACAATATATGTAAAACAAATTTCATTTCACCTCTTTTCTTTATCGTGGAGTAACTTACTAAGATACAGTCTTACTACAGCTTAGTAAATTACTCTCTCTTATGAGAGAGTAACAATTATACATTAAGCACCCGGAACATGTTGTCTATGTTCGACAGAGTATGTAAATGTAGGTGTTGTTAAATTGTAAATATATTTAACGAACTTCCCTGTTTTAGATTCATAAATCCCTATTCTTCCCGTTGTCCATTCTGAAATCATTGTCCATTCACCATGGTTTGCAGGTTCAGCATGAAGCAATCTTGGTTGTACCGGATCTTTTACTACAGCACCTTTACTAGTAGGATAAGGCATGAGTTTTTCATTGCTGATAGTTGACTGTACTTCATTTTCAGGAATATTCGCGTATTGCGTTGCATCCCATGTTTGAAGTACTTTCTTAGTCTTCGCATCTATAAGATGTCCTTTGTCCTTGTTCACTTCAATGATTCTATCTGTTTCCAACGTATCTTTATTGATGAGATACATTTTATTATAATTTTCAGGTTTTGCGATAACACAGTCAGCCCAGATATATGGCGTTTTATGATCTGTTCCTACAAACAAACCTCCACCAGCTGTTTCAACTTTTTTCACAACTTTCCAATTACTGTTCCAAATAACAATAGAACCAAAATTCATACTTTGTGTTGCATGTAACTGTTCTTTTTGTCCTTTAGAATACCAAGATGCACCCTGACCTGGGTGTGGCTTAGATTTATCTCCCGTATAGACTTTTGCAGCAAGTGTTTTAGTTTTAAAATCAACAATACCCATCAAATCACTTCCTTGTGAAGCAATCATAAAATATCTTCCAAAATTTGGACCCTTATCTTCATTTTCAAATACGTCATGAAGAACTTTACCGATATTTGCAACATCCCCTACAATCGGAAATCCAGGTTTTGAATAATCAATGATGTAAACACGCCCTGCATCTTTCAAAGCCATTCCAAAGTACGGACCATATGGAGTATCCGCAAGGGCTGCAACACGTGATGGCCCAATTTGTCCATCTGTATCTATAACACGACTTGTGTCATATGCTTTTAAAGGCTCTAATGTCATAGCATCACATAAAACAGCTCCGCCTGGGTTGTAGTTACCCGCAATTACATATTTTCCATCTGGAGAAACTGCTAAACCACGAGATTCTTGTCCAACTTGAACAGAAGCGATCGCTGGTTGTCCAGGGGCTGCAATATCAAACATTGTAAGTCTTCCAGAACGGCTAATACAATATGCATATCTTGGAAATTTTTTATTTGTAACGGTTACGTGAACTGCAAATCCAGCTTTATGACGAGAAAGAACTTTTCCATTCGTTGAGTCAATAAAGTCAACTAATGATGCATCTCTTTCTGTTGCAAATGTGATATCTAACACAGATTTTGTATCTACTGCATTTGGATATTTTTTTAGTAATGCTTCTCTATCTGCCAATTTAACCCATGTTTTTTTTACTTCATCTAAAGACAGAGTAAGCTCAACAGTATTCTTCCAGTCCATTAACCAGTCAACCATTCCCGTTGCATCATCAGGTGAGAATTTCGAACTCCAACTTGGCATCGCCGTATTTTCTCTACCGTTTAAAATAGTCTCAGCCAATATATGTCTAGCTTTTTCTTTCAATGCAGCTGGTCTGAGATCTGATCCTACACCACCTTGATGAATCGGTCCATGACATCCTTGGCACTCGTTCTCATAAACTTTTGCAAAGTCCATAGTTGATGTACCCGCATAAAGATTCGCTGATACTAAAAGAACAGCAGTTGAAATAATCAATTTATTAAATTTCATTTTTGTTTCCTCCTAAAATAAAGATCAAGCGGGCCCATTATGGGCCGCCACCTATTTTTCTTGCTCTAAACGTTTTTTCTCTTGAGAATAAATCCAAAACATTGGAAGTATTATGAAGGTATGAAGAAAGATCGTTAAAGTCAAAGGACCTTGATTCAACCAACCAAAAAAACTTGGTATTACATCTGTAAATTGCTCAAACATTTGTTACTCCTTATCTTTCGTGAATAGCACTTTTTCCAGTGCGTAATAAATCTATTGCAAGCAATACAAAACCTGTTAATGTGATAACACCCATTATAAGTCTCCAATCCATAGCTTGCGCAAACCATGCACCACTTTGAGCATCAAAGTAACCGCCCCATGTAGCACCCATTTGAGCACGTTCAACTATAACTTGGACATATCCTGCAATAGTAAGTGCGACAGTCATTCCCATAACACCACCTGCAATCATAGACGTTGACCAGATTGAAAGTTTTGTGCTTTTCATTACTTTAATACCATTTTTACCTTGCACTGCCATATAGAACATACCGATAAGAATAGTTGCATAAGCACCAAAGAATGCTAAGTGACCGTGCGCTGCTGTAAACTGCGTTCCGTGTGTATAAAGGTTTATTTGCGGTAATGTGTGGAAAAATCCCCAAATACCTGCACCTAAAAAGTTACCAAATGCATTTAGAACAAACCAAGTAAAGGCTGGTTTGTTATTAATAACTGAAACTTTCTCGTGATGAGCCTCTTGTATACCTTGAGTTTTACCCCAATCATAAAGTACGTGTACAAACATTGCAACTAGTGGTAATGGCTCTAGTGCACTAAATAGCGCTCCAATTTCCCACCAGTATTCAGGTGTACCGATCCAAAAGTAATGGTGGCCCATACCTAAGATACCTGAACCAAATAACATAGATACTTCGATCCATAACCACATTTCAACAACCTGACGATGAGCACCAAGCATTTTGATCAAACCGTAAGCTGCAATTGCGCCAACAAAAACTTCCCATGTAGCTTCAACCCATAAGTGAATTACCCACCACCACCAGTATTGATCAACTGAGATATTATCCGTAAAGAACATACCTGCTAAATAAAGACCTGAAAACGCTAACATATCCGCCATTAAAACAGTGACGATACCTGTTTGTTTGCCTTTCATTCCCGTTAAGAAAAGGTTAGCAACAAAGCCAAGAGCAACAACGACTATTCCTATGTCAGCCCAACGCGGCGCTTCAATATATTCACGTCCCTCAGTAATAAACCAGATCGTAGTTTGATCTGCCGGTCCAACTTGTATAAATAAAAATACAAGAACAACAACAACTATAGCAGCTGCAAAAACCCAGAAAAGTAATTTCCCAAGCTTGATACCAACTGTTTCAATCCCTGTTTCATCAGGTAAAAGCCAGTAAACTGAACCAAACATTGCAAACACCATCCAAACAACAAGGGCATTAATATGTATGATTCTTACTATTGAAAAATCAAGTATCTGATATAAGAAACTCGGCATTACAAACTGAATAGCTGCAATTAATCCAAAAACCAATTGAGCACCAAACAAAATAGCTGCAAATGTAAAGTACCATGTTGCTAACTGTTTTGATTCTGATTTCAAATAATCATTTGCCATTTACTGCTCCTTGTATTTTTCCAAAGTTTCTTGGAAAACCATTTGTATCTACAGATGACAGTTGTTTCAAAAATACAACCAAACCTTTAGCTTCTTGTGCCGTAATACCGAGATTTGGCATCATACGAGCATGTGTAGGGTATAAGTTTGGATGTTGTAAGAATTCAGCCATAGCTTCTTCTCTTGTATTTTTTCCTGTCATCGCCTGCATAGAACCCTCTGGTCCCCAAGCCGGATCTAACCATGCTTTTGTAAGGTCTGGTGCATAGTAAGCTCCATTTCCCATTATTGTATGACAATCCATACAATTTTTAGCTTGTTCTCCCAATTTACCTAAATGCAGTAAATCACCGGCTTCTTTTTCAGTATAATCATCTCTTCCAAAAAACTTCTCTTTTTCTTTAAATAAAGAGTTGCCTTTGCCATCATTTCCACCGATAATAGGTACTTCATGACCACGTTTAGCACTCATCTCATAAGTGATTTTATAATTAATAACAGTAGGTCCAGGAACCCTTTTTGTTACACCATTTTTCAAATCTGTATCATTACCCATTGAAATTTGAGCTGACGAATCAAATGTCAACCAAATTAACAAGATTGATGCAAATCCAGTTACCCACGCTGCTGTTCTCTTCCAGAAACGATTGTCGCTCCATACGGATTTATTAGCCACTATTTCCCCCTAGTATTATTGTAGAGATCACATAAAATCATTGTTCATGTTCTTCGTGAACTTGATGCTGTATATAATAGATTGCGTGAGGAAGCATCAAATATCCTATCATCGCTATTACCAATACTTTTGCTGTGAACTCGCCTACATGCATTAAACTTCCCATTATATAAAGCATATAACAAGTTAAAAGCCAAAAAAGATATGCAAAAGGCATCATCCAATTTTTAAGCATTTTAACCTTCACTGCCGTATACACACCAACATACAACGACCCAAATACTAAAACAAAAGCTGACGAAACAAAGATTGGTAAAAAATCACCTAAAGCTATTTCAGGTCGTATCATTGACTCAATCATCTACATCCTCCTCTTGCTATCTATAATATTAGATTGCTATTTAGTAGTCTATTGTATTTCAAAAAGAAATACTTTGACATTAGTCAACGTATTGAAACTAATATAATATTTTAACTTTTGATTGTATTTGCTTGTAGGAGATTGAAACGAGATTACCAGAATTTCAGTGGATCAGAATAACGAAAATTATATTTTATATCTCGTTCTAGTGCAGTAGAAAAGATTTTTCTATGGCTCATCTCTTTAAATTCACCTAACTCAAATCCGAATTTTTTTGAATTACTACGATGGACGAGTGAACGAAGCGGATGTTTTGGAGCTACAACATTAAAGATGCCCTGTTCTTTCTTTTGAGACAAGAGCGCCTCAACTACACCAATCACATCATCGCGATGAACATAGTTTACAAAACCATCTTCAAAGACAGAAACTTTACTCCACTTCCCTGCAATACGGTCATCTGCCATAAGACCACCCAATCTGAGGATTATGAGTTTGTCTCGCAGCGTCTGCATAAGCTGTTCTGCTTCAGCCTGTTTGCTTGACTGAGTTATTGGGCTACCCTCATCGACTTCACAATCATATTCTCTGTAGACAGAGATACTGCTCATCAGTATTAACACAGCATTAGAGTTTACATGTAAGGCTATTTGTTTGAGAGTTTCAAGATAATTATCTTTTGTGGAGATTGTAACGATAGCGTAATCACAATCCCAAAATAAACTTTCTTTTGGAGGATTGTAATAATAATTTTCTAAATTTACCTCTTCTTCTCGACGAGTAAAGCATGAAATTTGATAATTTTCACCAAGAGTCTTGTAAAGCAGTTTTCCTAGCCATCCACACCCAATAATACTAATGCGTAACTTTTTGGTGCTCATCATAACTTTTTTTAATTTCAAGCATCTCATAAAGTGAGATATGAGGTAGTGCTTTGTCTATTTTAGCATCGACTTCTACATATTTTCCCTTGATATTATTGATATATTCGTACCCTTTAGGCGAGATTTCATTCATAGCAAAGCCTATAGAACCCGCCCACATGAGTACAAGCATAACCCAAACTATATACTTTGCTTTTGCATACACGCCGATAAAATGAAAAATAATACTTAATACAATACCTGTTGTCACTAAAATATAGAGATTCATAAAACTACTTTCTCCCCTCTTGGCTTCATTGTAATATTGCTATCTTTAAACATCTCATCACCAAAATCTTTTACTAGGTATGTGCCAATAAGCATTAATCCAATCACAAACAAAAGGATCAACAAAGCGACACTATAACGTTTTAATATAGCAACCATCACAAGACCCTATTTTTTTGGTGCGATTGGAGCGTAATCAACACATCTTGAGGTATGAAAATCACGCTCAACATTCGGCGATACAAAAAGATCACCCTTAAGTTGCCATTGCAACGCTTTTGAAATTAAAACAGATTGTGAAATAGTCTTATGCATCTTATTTTCACAAATAATCGTACCACCTTTATTGAAAATCTCTTTTACTTCATTCATTCGTGACGTTGTCATAGCATAATGACCCGCAATCATAAATGCAAAAATCAAAAAAACTCCACTCATCCCATATTTAAAAGATGCCTTTGGGAGCGTCGATTGTGTTGTCACAATAGCAGTGATAATCAAAAAAAAGATTCCTATGACAATATATGCAATTTCAAGTTCAAAAAAATCACTCATACTATTTCCTTTGCTTTATAAGTATTTTCCCAAGTTTCAAACTCGGGTGTAAAATATTCGATTCTTACCTTTTTAAATTCCCGAGAGGAATAAAGAGGCATATATGATTTGGCATCAATCTCTTGCGCCATCTCTTCTATGATACTCGTAGTCTCCTTTGTTGTTTTACCATGAACCATAGTGAAAAGGTTATATGGCCAATTTTCATACTTCGGTCGTAAATAACAGTGGCTCACAGCGCTAAAAGCTGCAGCTTTTTGTCCAACTTCATCTCCAATCGACTCATCAACATCCCAAACAACCATAGCATTGGCACTAAACCCAGCTTTACGATGGTTGAGTATAGATGCAAAGCGTCTCATAATACCTGAATTTTGCAACTCTTCTAAAATTGCGAAAAAAGTTTCATAATCAATTTCAAGCTTTTCTATAATCTTTTTAAAAGGCTCACTAACAAACTCGATGTCATACTGTATTTCTCTAATAATTGCATGATGGAGTGGAGTCAACTCTATATCCACATGTTGCACTTGTTTTACCTTCTCTTTTTTCTCGTCATTTCCAGTTGTATTTAATTTAACAGAAATTTTAAAAAGTTTGAGTGTAGGTAAAACAATATAACTTTGAGCTTTTGACAAAGAAGCTAAAATTTCAATACTTTTTTCTAGTCCTAAAATTGAATTTGGAGCAACGGCTATAGTAAACCAGACATTAAAATCATGATTTCGTTCATAGTTATGTGAAATTCCTGGATGTGAATTTAGAAGAGCTACCGCTTCATCCATATCATCTTTTGCTATTTTAAAGGCAACTAAAGAAGATGTATAACCTAGCCTTTTTGTGTCAAAGATTGCCGATGTCTGACGGATAATTCTACTTTCTTTTTCTTTATTTAAAATAGAGAGGACTTCCTCTTCATCCATGCCTAAATCTTCTGCAAGAACCAAAAATGGCTTTGCTACCAAAGGAAACGACTTTTGTATTCTTGATAATATCTCTTGTTTCATCATAATTTTACATCTTTTTTTGGATTTGTAAGTAATTGTAATATCTTTTAAAATTATATATGTTGATTTGGGTCAAGCCAAAAATCTCATTCTTTTAGATATGCTATCTATATCAGTTAATGATGGAGTTATATTTTTGAAAAAGGATTTTAGTATGAGTTATTTTCCAGCTTTTATAAAGCTAGATCAACAAAAGATCTTAATTGTCGGCGGAGGAAAAGTCGCCTATGAAAAGCTGGAACATCTCTTAGATTTTACTCAAGATATTGAGATTATCGCAAAATCTTATTCAAAAGAGATGCTTGCTTTGATTGGTCAAAATAGGCTTACATGTAAAGAGCGTATGTATCAAAAAGGAGACATCAGTGGTTTTTCTATTGTGATAGTGGCCGTGGATGACATCCCCTTACAAGCTGAGATTTTTTTAGAATCAAAACAGTACAACTGTCTATGTAATTCAGTTGACTCAACAGCTTATTGTGATTTCATTTTCCCCTCTTATATTAAAAAAGATGACCTCACTATTGCCATCTCAACATCAGGGGCTTCCCCGGCTTTGGCAAAACATCTAAGAAACTATCTTTATACTCTCATTCCATCAACTATTTCTGATTTT
>JBBRBK010000061.1:0-11690 GCA_038205935.1 Campylobacterales bacterium | reverse complement strand
GAGAGATGCAAAGACCAAAAAACCTCTCGCTCCGACACTCAAACGCTTTTTTAAGAGATAAAAATAGATAAAGAATGTTAAAGGTAAAAAAGCAAATATGAATTCGTAGGAGTTGAAGAGCATTTAGTTTTTTTCCTTATTTAGTTCATAAAGTTTCATATACTTATAAAAATTTGTAGCCATATGTGAGAAGGCTATAACGAGTCCAGCGTATCCGTCTTGAAAGCCTCTTTTTATGAAGTATGTCTTGAAAAAAGAGAAGAGGCCGTTGAGGAAAGCTTTTGTCGGTGAGGAGCTTTTTTTACCGACATTGTCCTGCGCGTAGATAGTTGAGTATCTGTCGAGTTTGATGATGAAATCCGTAATGGAAGAGTACGGGAAATGTTGCACATCTCCGCTGATAGCGCTTACATGTAAGCCTTCATCTATGATTTTTTCGTGTACTTTTTTGTCCGTAAAAGAGGTCGAAGTTTTATTGTAGAGTCTGACGATGATATCATCGCCCCAGCAGTGTTTGATCTGGGTTGATTTGTAAAAATTGATTCTTGTAATGGTGTAAACGCTTTGCGCATCGAGATTGATATTTTTTAAGTTACGGGTAAATTCATCAGATAGAACTTCATCTGCATCTAAAGATAAAATCCACTCATTTTTGGCATAGCTTGCGGCGAGATTTTTAGTAGGTCCAAATCCTAAAAACTCACCTTTTACAAGATGAACATTTGTATAACTTTGCGCTATTTCTTCTGTTTTATCTGTTGAGTTGTTGCTGTAAACGACGACATTCGCGAAGCTTTTAAGAGAGTTGAGAGTCGCTGACAAGGTGGTCTCAGCATCTTTTACAATGATGACACAAGAGATATGTTCGATCGCTGTATTAGTCATTGACCGCTTGTCCTTTGAGGCGTTTTTTAAAGTTTTTAATCTTTTTATTTTTATTTGAAAAGTAGAGTACTTGGTCGATAAAATCGCTGGTACACTCATAGTGTTTCATATATTCAGTCGCCATAACAGTGAGTTCGTCATCACTCGCCCAAAGTTTTGAGAAGTTTTTCGCTCGCTCCATTTGACTGAGATCATAGAACTTCATTCTATTGATATCGACAAGTTTAAAGATGTAGCCGTTTACATCTTTTTGAATCAAGATATTCCCCGGAGAATAGTCATCATGGAAAATATTTTCATTATGAAGTTCCAGTGTAAATCTGGCAAATGCTTGAAATATCTTATCTCTCTCATCAAAACTTTTATCTAAAAGAGGCTCTCTGATCGTAAAATCATAATCAAATTTTTGGCTCACAAAGTAGCTATTTTTCAGTAAAGAAGAGTTATAAAACTCTATATAGCCTATAGGTTGGGGCACAAAATTTATGATTTTTAAAGAGTTTTCATATGATTTTTTTGCTTTTGAATCTCTAAAAAAGGAGTAAACGATGCGATTAAAAAGGTTTGGAATTTTAAAAGATTTGACGACCGTGTTCATACCGTTGTGATCGATGACTTTGATCTCATTTCTGGCTTTATGGATAGTGTTGGTATTGTCTGAAAAATGCGCTTTTATATTTAAAAGAAAAGATTCAAAGGCAGCGGCATATTTTGTATGGATTTTATATTTATTCATGGATAGAATTATAACGAAATTGGGAGATATAAGCTCCTTTCTACCAAGATACATGTGACATTTCCAAAGCAGATACTTTTAAGTTTGTAGCACGAAAAACTATCAAACTCTTCAATTGTTGCATAATCTCTTTTTCCATGGCCTTTATAGGTGCTTCACAAAGTTTTTTTACAGTTTGTGAAACTAGTTTGAAGTTTATACCAATATTTTCGGCAAACTCTCTTAGCTGATATGCAAAAACTTTGTCTGGATGAAACTCATCGCCAAATGACATTGCAAGATCATGTTCTATCCCCTCATGCATCAGAATGCAGAGCATATCATAGCTCCTTTTTTATCTACAAAAAATGAAAAGTTTTTTCCATGAGCATCACAATTGCCGATGATAAGATTAAATATACTCCATTGAAGCATCTCCAATTTAGCTTTTGCAGGCACTTCACATATATCTGCCATTTTAAAAAGTTTGCATGCACCGTTGCGAATATCTTTTACATCTCTTCCTGAACCGAAATTCCTTTCATATTTGTAAGAAGGAGAAAGGTCTAGCATCTGGCATCCATCGATTACATGTAAGCGTTCTACTCTGTTTATTTTATAAATTCTATCAAATCTTTTTACCATAAGGATCGGATATTCTTTTACCCGATAGAGTTCAACTTCTGCGACATTCAGATGAACAGCTTTTGCGAGCGACAGGAGATATGGAAAAACCTATTTTTTCCATTCATTCCATGGAAGAATACGAAGCTTTATACCAAGAGCACTCATTATACTAAGGATCGATGAGACTTTCATACCACTGATACCATTTTCAATATTATTGAGAGTATTTGCAGAAACACCACATAGCATCGCCGCATCATTCGTACTTAGTCCTTGCTGTGTTCTTCTTGCTTTTATAAACAAGCCTATGGATTCAGTCGATAACGATTCATCAAATGATGGAGCATTTGTAGCTTTGACTCTTTTACCCTTTAGCATCACAAACTCCTAAATACAACTAAAATGTTATTTTGCTTTATTGTATCCTAAAAAATGTATTAAATATAGTTTAAATTGTATTTTGTATAGATTTCCTATTTATTCATTGGGTAGAATTATAACGAAATTGGGAGATATAAAGGGAATATTTTGGAAACACCATAAAACACTAAGAAAGGTATTTTTCGCTATAATCAGGCTTTAAAGATAAAAAGCTATATGCTAAAATCTCTATATAAATTAACAAATAATAATTTTTTCGATGCAAAGTAGTAATAAATGATATCAAAATATAAAACCTCCTATAAGCTTTCCTCACTAATATTTAGTTCATTTCGAAAAAAACATAAAGCCACCTTTTTAATGCTTGCATACAATCAAAATATGAATGAGTTACGAAATATTTTTAATGCTGATAAGTTCTTATTCATCGCTAAAACAATGCCTGAAGTTTACTATAAACCATTCCGACAATATGTATCATCTACTATGAAAAAGTCTGAAAAATTTCAACACATTTCATCCCATTATAGATTTCTTTCAGAGAATTTTAATGATCTTTTCATTGAGCAAGTTTATGTCAAACGACATTTAGAACTATTATCTATAAATATACAAGATCTTGAAAATTTAAAAATAATTTTAGGGTATAACGCACTATGTGGCAAAGAGGGTGAACTTTCGTTACAGTTATTAAATGATAGAGATGAAAAATTATATGCCATAACATTTTCTTTTCAGAAAAAATATGATGATTTGCATCTCGTCATTGGCGGTATTCAAGGTGGAAAAGGTTCAAACGAAGTAATAAAAGAATTAACGAAAAAAATGCACGGGCTAAGACCAAGAAATCTTTTAGTGTTTATAATGAGAGCTATCGCTATTGCCACAAACGCAAAACAAATTCTTGCAATATCAGAAGAAAACCATATGGAAAAGCAAAAGAAAAGAAAGAATTTTTGTGCCCCGTATAATACTTATTGGGAAGAAGAAAGTGGAATCAAGCATAATGGATGGTACAACATCCCCATATATCTTGAAAGAAAAACAATAGAAGAAATAGCTACGAAAAAACGTTCTATGTATAAAAAACGATATGTTATGATGGATGAGTTTTCAGTAGAAATAGAAAATAATTTTTCTTCATTTCTTAAAAAGAACTCTCAATAATAGTTTAAAAATAATCTTGTAAATATGTTCGCTTAACCTCTAGTCTTCAGAGGCTTTTTAAAGTAAAAGATGTTACTATCTGGCAAACAATTAAGGTTAGTATAACTTGAAAAATATTTTAGAACTATGCCTTTCTCCAGATGTTGGCGGACTTGAGCTTTATATGGTAAGAGCCGCGCATTATCTGCACGAAAAGACAAATGTGATTAGCGTTATAAACGAAGCTGGAAAGCTTGAACCTTACTATGAAAACACTCCTTACAAATATGAAAAGATAAAAAAATCTTCTGCTATTTCCTCTTTTATCACTGCTAGAAAATTAGCTCGCATCATAGATAAACATAACATAGATGTCGTGCATCTTCACTGGACAAAAGATATTCCAGTGGCAGTTTTAGCAAAAAAACTTTCTACATGTAAGCCCAAACTTGTGCAAACAAGAAATATGACGATGACTCGGTTTAAAGATGATTTTTACCATAGATGGCTGTATAAAAATATGGACATGATGCTCGCTGTCACACATCAAGTAAAAGAGCAGATAGAACGTTTTGTGCCGCATGATATCCGTCCAAAGGTAGAAGTGCTTTACATGGGAGCAGATTTTCCAGAAATTTTGAGTGAAACTGAGAAGCAAGAACTTCGTAATAAATATGCTCTCAATGATGTTTTTACAGTGGGTATAGTCGGGCGCATAGAAGAAGATAAAGGGCAATATCTTGTCATAGACGCTGTGAAAAAACTTCTTGCAAAAAAGCTGCAGGTACAAGCTCTTATCGTCGGACATGCGATGAAAGAGAACTATTTGGCAGAGCTAAAAGAAGAGATCAAACAAGATAAACTCGAAGACAAGATCATTTTCACAGGCTTCACAAAAGAAGCACAGAATCTGATGCAGATTTGTGACTGCCTGGTTTTGGCAACCGAGCGAGAGACTTTCGGACTCGTTCTTATCGAAGCGATGGCTTCAGGTGTGGCGGTCATAGGAAGTGACAGCGGCGGGCCTTTGGAGATCATCGATGATAAAAAAAATGGACTGTTTTTTAAAACAAAAGATAGTGAGGATCTCACAGAGAAGATAGAAGTGATGATGAACGATGCGTTTAGAAAAGAGCTGGCAAGAGCTGGAAAAGAAAAAGCATCCGAGATGTTTGAGAACCAGAAGCAGTTTGAAGCCTTGCATGTAATCCTTGAAGCGATGTGATGAAAAAGTTTGTAACTATTTTTGAGAAAACTGAAAATATTCATCTTACAAAAGATGTGGGACAGATACCGTATTTGATGTATAAATATTTTGATTACGATTCTACGATAGTGACATACAAAAATAAAAATTCGTACGATTATCTAGAAAATGAGGTTAAAGGTTTAAAGATGGAGTTTATTCCAAAGCTTAAAGCTGGAAGATACTCTCTTTCTATTCTTTGGTATCTTTTTTTCAATGCAAAAAAGATAGATATCCTTCATATGTTTCACCACAGAGAGAAAACTTATTTGAACTTTTTAATGTATAAATGGAGAAATCCAAATGGAATTGCTTTTTTAAAGTCAGATATGGGACTAAATTCGATCAAAGAAAATGATGGCTTCATCCCAAAAAGAAGATCTAAATATGCAGTACGTGGGTGGTTGTTTAACAAAGTTTTGCCTAAACTGGACGTGGTTTCAGTGGAATCGATAGAGGGCAACGAGATAGTTTCACAAAAATATAAAGAGTATAAAGAAAATTTTTTATATATGCCCAATGGTGTTAATATAGAAAAAATGTATGAATTGTGCCCTCCAAAAAACTTTGAAGAAAAAGAAAATATCATCTTGACAGTAGGACGCATCGGCGCACCTGAAAAAAATAATGAGCTTTTACTAGATGCTTGTGAAAAGTTGGACTTGCAAGATTGGAAGGTCGTTTTTGTCGGACCTATTGAAGAAAACTTCAAACCAAAAATTGATATTTTTTATAAAAACAATCCTCATTTAAAAGAGAAAGTAATCTTTAAGGGAGCTATTTATGAGAGAGCAAAACTTTACGAATGGTATGCAAAAAGTAAAATATTTTGTTTAACCTCTTTTGCAGAAGGGTTTCCTCTTGTCTTCCCTGAAGCTATGGCATATGGTAATATAATTGTGTCCACACCAGTTTCAAGCGCATATGAGATCACAGAGCATGAGAGAGTAGGATTTATTATATCTTCACAACTAGAGTTGCAAAAAAAATTAAAAATGCTACAAATTTCAAATGATTTCTTACGAGAAAAATCACAGTATTCACTTCAAAGGGTCGCAGAACATTATAATTGGAAACAAATTTTACAATCGCTAGAAAATCGTAGTTAATTTATTGAGTAATTTTTAATTCTTGGTTCTTGTACAATAAAAATAATCCAACTAAGAGTGCAAAAAATGTTGATGTATGTTCCATTTGTAAATAGTGCTCACCAAGCATAATTGTTAAGAATATTATGACAGTCACTTTTTTATAAACATTTACTTCTGTATCTTTTATCTTTAAAGTAAACAAGTTGTATATAAATATTAAAAATAGAATGTATCCAAATACTCCAACTTGAACGAGCATAAGAATATGTTGATTGTGAAAGTGGATTGTTGGATCGTTAAAATCTTCTGGATGCATTTTTTTATTTTCTCTCATTTTGTCTATAATATCTACAGTTCCTCTACCAAAGTAAGGATTTTCGAGCCACATATTTATACCATATTGAGCTAATTTGGTTCTATGCCCCCATGAACCATCATAATGATTACTCTTGTATGTGCATTGAAGTTCCACAATACCTCGCTCAAAATCTTTTGATGTATAAATATATATTACTGATAAAACTCCAATGATTACCGCAATAGCAAGTTTTTGTTTTCTAGAAATCATATATATTGATACAAAAAATATTGATACAAGAAAGGACAAATTGATAAGCCTAGAAATGGTTGTTTCATCAATGAAAAGAGATAATGAAACAATGCACAAAGGTATAAAAAGAAATAATGCTTTTTTGTAGTTTTGTATTAAAATATTGCTTAAAAATTTTATATATAAGAAAATAGCGGAAAATAATATAAATATATTGGCAAAAAGATCTACATAAAGATGATAATTACCAGTTATGCTATTATAATGATACGAATAAATATTTGTAATTCCAAAAAAGTTTGTAAAATATAAGATAACATAAATGAAAGGAGAAAATATAATAAGTGTAAAAATGAATTTTATTTTATCTTTTGCTAGATTTGAAAAATAAATACCAGGAATTAATAAAAAATAGTTTAAATAAGCGTTTATATTTACTCTAAAATTACCACCAAAAATATTATCTGCAGGTGACCATAGTGCAGATATATATGTCAATATAATAAAAAGAAATAAGAATAAAATAGTTTTTTCTTTGAGGATAGCTCTAAGATTTATATTATTGATAGCCATTGTGGTTAAAAAAATTAAAGAAGACAGCAACAAACTGAATGATGGCGCAATAAAGTATGGCAAAGTGAAAACAATAAGAATAATCGAAATATATTGAATGTTTTGCAGTAGGTGTAATATTTTTTTATTGTTGATTTGCATATGTTATTTTTCCCTATTATTTGAATATAAAAGCAGTTGTCCAATATCCTGAGAGCACAATATATCTGATATTTTAAGTATCTCTTGTTGCTCCCAATCCCACCAAGATGTTTTTAATAATTCACATCTAGTTTCTTCATTAAACCTATATTTTATGTGTCTTGCTGGATTTCCTCCAACTATTTCATAGTCAGCTACATCTTTTGTTACTACTGAACCATTAGCAATCACGGCACCATTTCCAATACTAATACCCGATAAAATTGTGACATTGGCATATATGCAAACATCTGAGCCAATAATCACATTACCATTTGTTCCACCATAATCTTTAATATGCTTCACAGAATCAAAAAATGCGGGGAAAGGATATGTACTGATCCAATCCATTCTATGGTGGCCGCCAAGATAAATTTTAACATTTGAAGAGATAGAGCAATAACTTCCAATTTGTAACGTTGAGCTTTCATGCCAGTCATAAACTATAGGTAAACCATAAGTATTTTTCCCTAATGTATAATTGGGATATTTTTTTTGAAAATCATTTTGTGATTTTTGAGGTTCTGATATTTTTTGTTTAAAAATTCTCATTCACTATCCTCTATTTCTTGTGCCAAGAAAACAGCAGCCTTCTTAACCCTTTATAAAAATTTTTATTTGAATACGTCATTGTATATTTTAGTATCTTAAAGAGATAACCCACTGCTTCTTTTTTATCGTATTTTGCAAATTTTGCAAACCATCTGTTGAAAAGATAAGGTTTTGATTTTTCATAAACGGGATGAGCTTTCCATTTGTCAATGACTTGAATTTCCCATAGAAGCATCTTGTATTCGTCATTGCTGACATTTGTAGCATGTGTTCTGTAGTATGTTAGATGTTCATTGATATAGCATGCAGGATATTTGGAAAGTATTTTAAACCACAACTGATAATCTTCAAGTGCCACGTCTTCGTCATAATAGTCGATGCTTCTAAAAACATTCATAGGAATCAATACTCCTCCATCGGGAATATGCGCATCACCTCTGAAAAACTCTTCAAAAATATAACCGGTTAAAGTATTTTTTTTATCAATAGCATCAGAGAGTATCTTATCATTTTCATCGATGTAGTAAATAGGATTGTAACACAACCCACATTCTGGATTATTTTCTAAAACTTCGACTTGTTTTTCTATTTTGTTAAGAGCAAAATAGTCATCAGAATCTAAAATGCAGACATATTTTCCATGAGCCAATTCTTTGAGGGCATAGTTGAGCGTTTTAACTAAGCCGTGATTTGTTCTACATTCGAGATAAAAGCCATATTTTTCTTGCAAAGATTTGAGAAGTTCTGGTGAGCCATCTTTTGAACCGTCGTCTATCACGATAAATTCGATATTTTTATAAGTCTGATTCACAGCGCTTACGACAGCTTTTTCTACAAACTTTTTATGGTTGTAGCTAGACATAATGATGCTAACTAAAGGTTGTTGTTCGTTCATACTAATTCCTTTAACCCATGTTGACAAATAAACATATCTTTTTTAGTTTCCATTAACGCCTCTGTTTGTATTGGGATCTCTTTGTATCTATTTATATTCATCGTCTTAACTTTTCAATTATACTCAAACTATCCACATTCATCTTAGAAACCGCAAACCATTTTTTGCCCAAATCTTTCAGACTAGCACCAAAATGGTACACTTCACTATCATCGATGATGAGAAATCTATCGTGAGACAAATCAAACTTTTTTATTTCTATCTTCGGATATTGAGCATTATATTTTTCTATGTCTAGCTGGAGTTGCTTTGAGATAGTCTTTGTATAGATAAAAGCCTTTACATGTAAGGCTCTTTTTGTAAACAATATGAGTGTTGTTTCATCTACAAAATTATCTATAAGTTTTATAGAAGATGTTGCAGACTTTATAATATCACTTACAAAAAGATACGCATCAAAGATTTGTCCATCGTAGAAGATGTGTTGTTTTTGTGGTGTTCCTTTTTCTTCTATGGCATTGAAAATTTTATTGAAGTTTTCGTCGTGCAGAGATAATCGTTGTTCTACTCTTTCAAATCTAAGAAACATATCTGCATTAGATGAGAGAAATTTTCGCATGTTTACAAAAGTATCTATAATCTTTATACTTACTTCTATAGCCGTTTGGCTTCTTAAGACTGCTGAAAGCATAGATACACCTTGCTCTGTAAAGACATATGGTAAATATTTCTTATGGGTTCCCCATCCTTTGTCTAAACTTAAGGTCACAATCTGTGACCTTAAGTTTTCATACTCTGCCTCAGTCAATTGAAATCTGAATTTATCAGGAAATCTTTCACTATTTCTTTTTACAGCTTGATTTAAAACTTTTGTTTCTACATCATATAGTATTGCCAAATCCTCATCCAGCATCACCTGTGCACCTCTTATGGTGTAGATTTTGTTTTGGATGGTTTGATTGTTAAGAGTTGCTAAACTATTTTCCATAGTTATTTCCAATTTTTAATTCCATTATTTCTTTAGCCCATTTTCACAAACAAAAATATCTTTTTTGGTTTCCATCAACGCCTCTGTTTGTGTTGAGATCTCTTTGTTGAAAACTTTTTTGTGATGAAGATGGATGACATTTGCACTGTATCTGCAAGAGTTCATTTTTATGCCAAAATGACGCAGACGTCTTTCCACATCTGTATCTTCTCCTGTTGTCGGCATTTTAAAGTCTTCATCAAAACCATTCATCATCTCAAGATCTTTTTTCCAGCATGAAAAGTTACAGCCGACTATATGATTTTCTTTTTTTCTAGATTTTTTGATAAAGTTCAATATCATCGAATTTGGATGAAAATAAATGCCATCATCATAGTGTCTTATCTTATCGTTTTTGAGTTTAAAGTAGTTTGGTATATAGTTCGAAACAAACTCTCTTATGCTGAGTTCTTGAGTTCGAAGTAGTTTTGTAAACTTTTCTCCCGGTTCCGTTCTTCTTCCGCAAAGAACGGCATTTTTTTGGGCAAGAGCCACGTGTGATTCTACGAAAGTAGGATACGGAACACAATCTCCATCTATAAAGATGAGATAATCATTTTCACTAGCTTGTATAGCTCTGTTAAGTGCTCTATTTTTTTGCCAGCCGTCATCTTCTTGTGATAGATGTTTGATTTTTGGATTATTTAAAGTTGCAAAGTAAGCTTTCATTTCATCACTCTGGCAATCCTCTGAGATGATAATCTCGCTTACATGTAAGGTTTGATGCAGCAAAGAGTTGATGATCAGATCTAGTGCTTCAACGTCTTTATAGACGGAGATGATTATGGTTGTTTGCAAATACTACCTTTCTTATATCTCAACCAAAATTTCATAGTTTGTGAGAATGTTTTGATGAAAACTTGTTGGTATTCTATACCAATCTAAAACTTGTACGATGATTGGGATGTTTGATTTTTGCAGATTCTCTTTAAAATCTAAGAAATCATCTATGTCTATCTTTTTTTTATCATTGGAGACTATCACAAGATCAAGATCGCTTGTGTCATGTGCCTCGCCATTGACTCTACTTCCAAAAGCTAAAATCCTACTGGGAGTTTTGATGCTTTTTTTTTGCAAGAAAGATAATAGCTTGTTCATCCTTTTCTCTGATTTTCATCTTCAATCACCTTTCTAACTCCTGAGTTTATTATTTCCAGTTATTTACTTTCATCTCTTCAATATACTCTTTGATAGTCCTCGTCGGCTTCCATCCCAGTGCTTCTGTGTTAGCTGTCATAACATCAGCTGTCATTCTATTACCAGCACGTTCGGGAAGCATTTGTATCTTTCCGCCAAACATCTCAGCGATCTCTTTGATGCTGTATGCTTCAGGACTTCCTATGCCAAATTCATCTCCGTAACCGTTTTCACCCACTAAAATTAAACCGTTGATGATGTCATCTATATGTGTAAAGTTTCTCTTTTGTGCTCCAGGACTTACGATAGTTAAAGGCTCGCCGTTTTTCATCTTCTCTTTAAAAAGAGCGATGAGTGTTGCATATTTTCCAGTTTGTATCTCTCTTGGTCCGTAAACATTGTAAAAGTAAGTGATGGCATAAGGCACGTTAAACCAGTTTCCATAGTTCATCACAAGTTCAGTATTTGTAGCTTTTGTCCAAGCGTAAGGACTTGCACTTCGCCCAAGACCACCATCGCCAAACTTTGTAGAGCTTCCAGCGTAGAGTATTTTACATCCGGCTTTTCTTACAAACTCTAAAACTGCGAAGATACCATCTTTATTGAACTTCCAAACTTTTTCGATGTCATCAAAACTTTGCTCAACTCTTGAGTATTCTCCAAGATGATAAACCATATCAGGCGT
>JBBRBK010000060.1:0-11749 GCA_038205935.1 Campylobacterales bacterium | reverse complement strand
ACAACAATCATATCAGTACCATCTATCATAAATTTGCTAAGAGCCATACAAAGAATTTTTATATTAAGTTCATCATCATAAAGAGCGATTTCCAATTTTTCTGGAAATCCTGTTTTATAAAACTCTTGGAGTGTGATTTTTAATTCTTTTCTAAGAAGATTGTTATTGAATAAATGTTTCTCAAAATAAGGAAAGTCTCTTTTTAATATGTTGTTTAAAAATAAATTATCTTGAGTAATTATTTCATCTACTCCCCATTTCATAAGAAAAAAAGGAATAGGAAATAGCTTTAAAAATGTATTCTGTGATGCAATATTAAAATCAGGTGAAAGAAGACTCATTCTCGTAGCTTACAGCTTGTTACATTATAATTTTCTTAAATATTTAAAAACATATCCATTTCAATAATAGTAAAAAAATATTTACGGGTTAAAAGATTTTGGATACAATTCTTCCATGCTTAAATATATGATTTTTTTACCTGCTTTTTTGGCTTTAATGTTGAGTGGATGTGTGAATAAACGCGGAATATCTGCGACGTACTATAATGATTGCAGTGAATACTATGACTCTAAGGGGTATTATCACAAAGACTGTGATAAAAATATTATTGAATTTAAAGATATAAAAGATGCTCTTAAAACAAAAGAGCCCCTCGAAGAACCAAAAGGCAACGTCTGGTAAAAGAGCTTTTTATTTGATCGCTATGAATGTAGCGAAGTTATTCCATCTAAAGATGGTTTCACAATGAGAAAATCCGCACCCTGTTGCCATCTTGATATTTTCTAACTCAGTATAGGGAATCAGTACATTTTCCAGAGCTTCACGCTTTTGCATAATCTCATACTGCGAATAACCCTGTTCTTTTTTAAACTCATAATAATAATCTATCATCTCTTTGTTTAGAAGTTTATGTTCACTAATCACTTTTTCGCTGAAGATAAATATACCGCCTACATGTAAGCTCTCACAAATCTTTTTTATCAGTTTTTCTCTCACAAGCGGACGGATAAACTGCAGCGTATAATTACTGATAAAAACACTCGCTTCTTCATACTCAAATTCCAAAATATCGCCTTCATAAAGTTCAATTTTAGAGTTAAAAATATCTATCTTTTTTTTAGCTTGTTCGAGCATCGCTTTTGAGTTATCGATCCCGATGAGTCTGACACCTTTTTTATCTATCTCTCTTTCAATATTTAAGAGAGTAGAAGCAGTTGAGCAACCAAGATCATAGATGATGGAATCCTCTTTTGTATGCTTACATGTAAAGTGTTTTGCGATCTCCTGCGCTTCTTTATAGTAAGGTACAGAGCGAGAAAGCATATCATCAAATACGGCTGCAACTTCTTCATCAAATTCGAACTGTTTCTCTATTGGTTTGGCAAATACTTTATCTTTCATTTCTACTACTTTTTTATCTTTATTGGTACTTATGGCGCTTGTTTAAGGCTGTTCTCTTGTTTATTCTAGTGCGAAATTATATCTCAAATAAAGATAGTTCCTGATACAATCATGACCTTTATGGAAAGATTGGTATATAGCATTGAAAAAAATTATGAACACCGACATCGTACTCATCGACATCATCGGTTTCTCGCACAATTCATCTCAGCAACAGTTCGATATTATTACTTATCTTACAAAGAGCTATATAAAGATGTTGCAAACACTTTTAAATAATTCTCAAATGAGTTTTAGTAGAATGATAGAAGGTATCGTTCCTACAGGTGATGGCTTTTACTGTATTTTAAATCCTAGGCTCAAAGGCTATGGCGTTATTTTAGGTATGAATTTTATCTATTTTACAGAACACATTGTAGAGCGTCGCGCAGGATTTTTGGGAATCAAAGTTGCTGTTCATACGGGAGAAGTTTATCCGTTTACGGATATTTTGGGACATACCAATTATATAGGTGATGGGCTTAATGACTGTGCACGATATCTACAAATAAAAAATGTCACTGCTTCAGCACTTATCACTTCCATACCTGCTTTTGAATCTTTTGAAAAATTTTTGAGTTCTCATCCTGATTTTGAGGAATTAGTGATTCAAAGAGAGTTAAAAAGAAGTTCTTTACATGAATTTGAAGACAAACATGGTAAAATCAGAGCTGCTTATCTCGTTTGGCTTAGACACTCCGGCGTAATAAATCTGCCGAATATAAATTTCAATT
This sequence comes from Campylobacterales bacterium, assembly GCA_038205935.1. Lineage (GTDB taxonomy): Bacteria > Campylobacterota > Campylobacteria > Campylobacterales > Sulfurimonadaceae > Hydrocurvibacter. Next base: position 9,572 of record JBBRBK010000060.1, on the reverse strand, counting down.
CTTTGTTAAAATAAGGAAAAATATGCGTTTTACAATTGATGAATATTCCAAACAGTTTAAAATCTCAAAAGAACTTATTAATTCTAAACTCAGATCCAAAAAACTAAATTATGTCATTGAAGATGGACAAACCTTTATTATCATCGCGCAAAGCTCTCTTGATGAAGAAAAAATAGAAGAGATTCATCAGCACAAAAAAGAGCAAGAAAAACAAACTCATCTTGCGACACAGAAAACAACTGTCGGCATGATCTTAGCGCTTTATAAAAAAGAGAACGATCACTTAAAGCAAAAAATAAGAGAACTTGAAAACAAAATAGACTCACTTATTACTGACAAAGAAAATATGTTACGAGAAGAAAGAGATAGAATCGAACAAGTTTATAGTACAAAAGATGAACACTTAAAAAATATTCTCGAACTTATAAACAAACAACTTACACTTGAGCAAAAAACAACAACCGTTCATGAAGTAACGCTTAGTGATATGGAAGAAACGCACATTTTACATGAAAAAGAAACCCTCTCACATGTAGAACTCAAAAGTTATCTCAAATCATTAGATTTACAAAGCTACCAAAGAAAGATTATCAAAAAAAGATTTTTCGATGCCCTAGACCATGATATAAGAATCATCCAACAAAATGGAAAACTCTATCTTGACTTTGCAAAATATGATTACTCAGATCTCTTAAAATTCTGAAAAACATCAAAAATACTATGAAAAAATATGTGCTGACTAGGAATATAGATTCACTCTTAAAAGAGTATGCTACAAATACCTATACGCCCTTGGATAGTTGTGATTTCAATTTACTTGGTGTTGTTACCTATATAAAATATGCTGACGAAGAATCTTATACTAAAATATCAGATGAACTTTATGAGCAGTACTCTTATCATATAGATAATGTGATTGCAGACAAAATCAATCTCAATCAAGTCTACAAAGTTGAACTTTTCAAAATTTTAGCGTGCACCATAAAGCTTGAATACGTTGTCAAATATGATGAATTTAAAACCCATCCGAAGCTTATTATTTTACCTAATTCTCATCTTCCATATAAGAGTATGAAACCTGTAGAAATCTACAAACTTCTTATCAGTGAAATCAATAAAATCAAAGTCAAAGAGAGAATACTGATAAATTTTCACAACAATGAGATGCTTGAAGATCTTAAAAAATTTGTCAGATATTTATATATGGGGAAATTTCTCAAACCTATTCAAATCTTACTTTTTGAAGGAATTGAACCTGAACTTTCAACCCAAAGCCATCTCAATCTTATTTTTAAGAATAAAAGCTCTCAAGAGCATCAACTCTTTGAAGTAGATATAGATGAACTCATCGTGGAGTACAGAAAACCAGTTTATGGATGCAATGGATTTAACTGCTATGGAAAACAAATAGAACATGGCGAACTTGATACAAAAAGCATGGCTCTCAAGGTAGATGAAGAGTCTATAGAGGTAATCGAAAAAGAAAATATGCTCATCCTTAAAAGTAAAAAGCGAGGTTTTGTAGATTATCATGACAATACTATCTCGGTTGGTAATGTCGTTAAAGTAGACAAAATAAACCGCATCCAATCCAAAATTACTGATACAGAAGATAACGATATAGAAGTATATATCTCACAAAATGATATTACCAAAGACAGTATTGGAGAGGGTGTGAAGCTCATCTCAGAACGTATACATGTAAGTGGACATACTGGAGCACATTCCCTTTTAGAAGCTACGGATATTACTGTGGATGGGGCAACACATATGGATTCTATGATCTTTGCAAAAAATGCAATTATCAATAGACATAAAGGAACACTTCGATGTAACAGAGCGAAAGTCACCTCGCTTGAGGGCGGCAAAATACATGCATCTTACGCAGAAATTGGCACTTGCCTTGGAGGCAGTATCTTTGCTAAAGATATTGTTATTGATCATGTAAAAAATCATCTTATCGTTTATGCTTCAAACTCTATCACCATCAGACTTGTCAGTGGCGAAGATAACCATTTTATCATCGACTATTCAAGAATACCGGTTATTACCAGTGAACTAAGCCTTATTGAAGCGGATATCGATGATCTGAAATTTAAACTCGAAGAAGAGATCAAAAGAAATGGTACTAACGTAAAAACTATTGAAGTTCAAATCCAAGAACTCAAACTCAAAAAAGAATTCATCAAGAACTCTGCACTCAACGCAACAATAACAATAAAAAATCCTCTCAATGGCTTGAATATGATCAAGTTTATTTTGCCAAACAGCGATGAGATCGTTTATAAAACCTTGCCAAAACAATACGAAGAGTTCCATCTTCAAGTCGATGGCGATAAAATTACACTCCTTCCAGTCGGAATTACAAAACAACTTTAGATTTTTTCGATTCCATTTTCAAATACATTTTAAACTTCAAATTTCACTTTTTCATCTCGAAATAAACACACCTAAAAAATTGCTATTTTCCTGATAATAATATACGTTATATCGTATATTACATACTTAATTTATTATTTATATACTTTTTATACAATATTTTGTACATTAAAAAGTATTTTATATACATAATATATAATATTTTATTTTATTTAACGTATTATTTAAGATTTAAACAGTATTATATCGCTATGGAAATCGTCGATATATTTAATATCCTTCACAATGCTGTTGAAGCGCGCAATAATGGTAAAAAAATTTCTCAAAAAGAGATGTCAAAACAACTTGGCATACCTATGAGAACTTATCAAGATTGGCGGCTTGGAAACACAAAGCCGCAAGCTTCAAAAGCAGTGATACAGATGCTTGGATATTTAGAGGATGATGAAATAATCAGGGTTGTCAGAAAGATAAATAAACTGGGAGATAATTAGATGAATACATTGACTGAAAAAGAAAGAAACGGCTTAGAAGAGGTGTTTAATGCAATCCATTCGGATAAAACAAAATATTCAATAAGTGCGTATCTAGCATCATTTTTACTTATTGATAAACGCAATATTAAAGTAAAAATAATGACTCGTTCACTCAAAAATACTCTTAAATTTGACAAATTATCACTATTTTTGACCAATTATGCAAAAAAGAAGAAAAATTTAAGCAAATAAATTATAAAGTACAACTAGCTGAATCACTTACAAGTGCCTTTAATACTTACTTTGAGGCAATTTATAGTGTATCGCAATCTTCAAATAAATCAAGGGTGTATTTATGAATAAAGCACAATTCGTTGAATTAGTTCAAAAAAATGGTAATTACAAAACTAAAGTTGAAGCAGAAAATGCTATCAAAGCTTTTACTGAAGCTGTAACAGAAGCATTAGTTGCTAAAGAAGATGTGTCTCTAGTTGGATTTGGTAGTTTTGGTGCTGCACTGCAAAAAGGAAAAAGTGGTAAAGTTCCTGGAACTGATAAAACTTATACAACTCAAGATAAAGTTGTTCCTAAATTTAAAGCTGGAAAAGGTCTTAAAGACCGCGTTTGCGAAGGTAAATAATTTATCTTACGTCTCTCAACCTGAGAGGCGTGTTACTTTTCATTCTACATATGAGTTCTCCTTTTAATTAATTTTTTATCTTTCACTCTCTTTTATAAATTACTTTTTTTTTAAAATACTCAACTTTTCTTTGCTTTAAATCCTAAAAATATAGAAGAAAATAGACCTAGTTTTATATTTTCAAGAACGAACAAGAAAACATTTGTACTATACGCTCAAGATTAAATTAGAAATGGAACACGCACATGGATAAGATCAAAAAAACAGATAAACAATGGCAGGCGCAGCTCTCTCCTGAAGCCTATAGCGTATGTAGAGAACATGGAACTGAAGCTCCTTTTAGCGGAGAGTTTTACGACTTTAAGAATGATGGAATCTATACATGTGTATGCTGTGGAGAAAAACTCTTTGACAGCGAAACAAAATTCGACTCAGGAACTGGCTGGCCAAGTTTTTATGAGAGTATAGAAGAAGAGGCAATTACGGAGATCAAGGACAAATCATTTGGTATGTTACGCGTAGAAGTGAGATGTTCGAAATGTGATGCCCATCTTGGACATGTCTTTGCAGATGGACCAGAGCCTACGGGACTAAGATACTGCATCAACTCGGTGTGTTTAGAGTTTGAAGAGAAAGAGTAGTTGAAAGTAAATTTTTTGATTGTATAACTTCTTTGCTATAATACGCAAAAAAATGGAGAATACAAATATGAATAAAATCATAGTGATGTTAGTTATGGGATTTACGTTTCTTTTTGCGGCAAATCCTGTTGTAGTACTAGAAACAACTCAAGGAAAGATAGAGCTTGAGCTTTATCCAAATGCAGCGCCAAAAGCAGTTGAAAACTTTGCTAAACATGTTAAAGACGGCTACTATAACCACATCGCTTTTCATAGAATCATCCGTAATTTTATGGTTCAAGGCGGCGATCCAACAGAAACTGGACGCGGTGGTGAATCAATCTGGCACAAACCTTTTAATGATGAGTTTAAACCTGGATACGCTTTTGATAATGCTGGTGTTTTAGCAATGGCAAATGCAGGTCCAAACACAAATGGAAGTCAATTTTTCATCACAACCGCTCCCGCTGGATTTTTAAATGGCGGCTATACTATCTTTGGACACGTTATCGGCTCTATGGATGCTTTGAAAAAACTAAATGTAGTTGCAACGTCAGGTCAAAATGGCGGAGACCGTCCGCTAGAACGCCAAGAGATCATTAAAGCATATCTCAAAAAATAATTTTGATGCTTCGCTTTTTTCTCCTCTGCTCTTTTGTTTTTGCATGGAATCTTTTTGCAAAAACGCCTGAGGAGATTGTCCAAGAAACCCATCTTGCAAATATCAATGCAATACTTATTTTCACTTCTCAAGATGCTATCTCTTCAGGAACTTACCGATTTAGTAACATTGGTGCAAGTATAGATGTTTATCATATCCCTTTTACCTACCACTTCAAATCAACACATAACTACAACTATTTTCTAGTAGGCAATGCAGGCTATAGTCGAGCCTATCTAACAAACACCTCAACTCCATATAATGGAACTATTTTAGACTATAACAGTGATCTAAGAACCTATACTGCAGGATTAGGCGGAGGTGTTCGATATAAGTTCAATAAAGATACTGCTATTTTAGGTGGTATGGAGATCATTTATTCACGCTCTGGAAATAACATCAAAACAAATAAAGATAGCGTGAACAGTGCCGTTGGAAATCTTTTTAACAAAAACTATAATGAAAATATTTCTTATAAATTTTTCGCTCTTGGAGAGTATAAACCAGTAGTCTATGATTTTAAACCCTATATTTCTGTGGGGTATAAGCTTTACCAGACTAAAGGTAGTATCGATGTTAACTCGCTCAGATCTTTTTCGACTCAGTCAAATGTTACTACGTTTACTATAGGAACTGAAACACCAAAACTTTATAGCTTGGATGAAAAATATATCACTCTTGAAGGCTATTTTAACAGTAATTATCTTGGTGGAGATATTCAAAAAAGTGTAGAGTTTGATAATTACGAAACATTTGGAATCATAGCATATCTCTATACGCCAGAGACTCCTAAATTTGCAAAAAGATTTTTTGTAGAAGCAAGCACTGTAAGATCGAGTGGACTTGAGGGGTATAACATCGGAGTAGGTTTTAGCGCAGATTTTTAAATCTGCTGCTTCTCACTAGTCTATATATTGTGTCTCACTGAATTGTTTCATTCTGATTGGATAACGTAGTTTATCTTGACGCATTTTTTTGTAGAGTTTTTCTTTCATATCAGTCAATGTTTGAGTGTCAACTTCAAAGTAACTCATCATCTCGCCATCACTCACATTTGCACTATCCATTGTAAAAAGTCTTAACTCTTTTTTCGTCATCTTTCTTTTTAAAAGTGCATAAAGTTCTTGCTCATCATCCATAAGAAGCGCCGCGTCAATCGCATAAAACTTACTTAAAACTTCTCTCATTGTAATATCTTTGTGATACTGTTTCCATACTGAATTTTCTAACATTGTTTTCCTTATATTTTTTCTAAGATTTGTGTCAAATCTTTTGTTTCTACGATAATCGTCGCCTCACGTTTGAGTATCTCTTTTGCGCAAAATGCGACTCTTGTACCTGCATGAGCAAACATAGAGAGATCATTTGCACCATCTCCTACAACCATCGTCTCAGCTTCGCTTACATGTAAGAGATTTTGAAGGCGGATGAGCATATCGCCTTTAGAGAAATTAAACATCATATCTCCACCGACAAGCCCCGTTAAAAGCCCATCTTTGTGATGCAACGCATTTGAAAAATCGGCGTCATAACCTAAAATATCTTTTGCGTAAGTCGTCGCTGTTCTAAAACCACCGCTGAAACAAACAACACTCATTCCACGCGCTTTTAGTTCTTTAATGGTTTCGATTGCCCCGTTCATATATGGCAAAGAGTGACTGATCTCTTCAACTTTTTTGTACGAAAGCCCTTTTAAAAGAGAAACTCTTTCTTGCAAACTCTCAAAAAAATCAAGTTCTCCGTTCATTGCACGTTCTGTGATAAGCGAAACTCTCTCGCCAATACCGAGTTCTTGTGCAAAAAAATCTATCGTTTCTCCATCCATCAATGTCGAATCAAAATCAAATACAGCCAACTTCATAAATTCTACTCACTTTAGTTATAATTACGCAATTATACAATGTTAGGAATCTATTTGTTTACGCAACTTTTAAATAAACTTAAAAACTCTACTTATATCACACTTGAAACCACGCCGGGGCACTCTCCGAAATTTTCAAATGTCATAGAAAAGTTAGACTCTCTTGGACTGGATCAACTCGTTGATGGATTTTCCACAACGGACAATCCGCTTGCAAAGCTAAAATACAATGCACTTTTTGCTGCAAAGATGCTTCAAGACAGATTTGGCAAACCCGTCATCGCTACGATGAGCATGAGAGATCGCAATATCATCGCTCTGCAATCTGACCTTCTTGGTGCAAATGAAGTGGATATAAGAGCCATATTAGCGCTCACAGGTGATCCTGCAAAACTCTCAGATCAGCCACATGCTAAAGGTGTTTTTGAGAGCGACAGCACACTCTTGCTCGATATTATCGCTTGTTTTAACTCGTCCATAGATTACGCAGGAAAACCTTTCACTGTTAAACCTGAACAAATCTACCCTTTTGGAGTCGTAAACTCCTATGCGAAAAATCCAAAGACTTTACAAAAAAAGATGCAAAAGAAGATAGCAAAAGGCGCGCTTGGCATCATCACTCAGCCGGTGTATGACATAGAAAATACTAAACTTCTTTTAGAGCTGATGGAAAACGCGAAAAAAGAGTGTTCACTCGATGAAGCTGACTCGACTTTGATCTTAGGTGTTTTTCCTATCACAAAACTTCGTACTGCCCAGTTTTTGGCTTCGCATGTACCAGGAATAAATGTTCCAGATATCTGGATAGAAAAACTCAGACGTGCAAATGAGATATCGCCAGAAGAAGAGTACAAAGTTGGATTTGAATTAAGTAAAGAGCTTTTTGATTCTATCAAAGCTATTCATCCGAAAATCCATCTGATGACCGCAAACCAATTTGAAATCGCTAGAGATATACTCATATAATTCACTACATGTAAGGAAAAAAATGATTGATTTAAAACTACTGCAAAAAGATTTTGAAAATGTTTCAACACAGCTCAAACGCAAAGGTGTTGATGAAGAGTTGCTCGCTGACTTAAAAGCTAAAAATGAAGCGCTTAAAGAAGCAAAAGTTGCTTACGAAGCGGCTCAAGCGGCTCAAAATGAGATGAGCAAACTCTTTGGCGCGTACATGCGAGAGAAAAAAGATGTTACAGAACTAAAATCTAAAGTGGATGCCAATAAGATAAAAGTCACTGAACTTCTTGATGTGCAAAGAGAAGCTGAAGAGGCACTTACAACTCGTGCGATGGCTGTGCCAAATCTTCCAGATGAAAATGTTCCAGATGGCGAAGATGAAGAGAGCAATGTTGAACTGAGAAAAGTTTTAACGCCTCGTGAATTTAGCTTTACTCCAAAAGAGCACTGGGAACTAGCAGAACAAAATGGCTGGATCGACTTTGAGCGCGGCGTAAAGTTAGCAAAAAGTAGATTTAGTGTCATTAATGGAACGGGGGCAAAACTCGAACGTGCACTTATAAACTTTATGCTTGATTTCAATGAAAAACGCGGATTTAATGAAGTGAGCGTTCCTCAGATAGTCAACCGTACAGCGCTTGAAGGCACAGGTCAGCTTCCAAAATTTGAAGATGATCTATACAAAATAGAGGGAGAAGAACTCTACCTTATCCCGACATCTGAAGTGCCACTGACAAATCTTTACCAAGATGAGATCATTCCCTCAGATGCGCTTCCTATAAAAATGACAGCACACACTGCATGTTTTAGAAAAGAAGCTGGAAGTGCTGGACGCGATGTACGCGGAATCATCCGCCAACACCAGTTTCACAAAGTCGAACTCGTAGTAATTTCAAAACCAGATGAGAGTGATAAACTCTTTGATGAGATGCTCAGCTGTGCATCTGATCTTTTAACGACACTAGAGCTTCCTCACAGACTTGTTACTTTATGTACAGGTGATCTCGGTTTTGGCGCGGCGAAAACTGTGGATTTAGAAGTATGGTTACCAGGACAAGCAACGTACCGCGAGATCTCTTCTGTTTCAAACACAAGAGATTTTCAAGCTCGTCGCGCAAAAATCCGTTTTAAAGATGGCAAAGCAAACACACTTGTACATACACTAAACGGCTCATCTCTAGCAGTAGGGCGAACAATGGTAGCCATCATGGAAAACTTCCAAAATGAAGATGGAAGTATCTCTATGCCTGAAGTCTTAAAGGCTTACATGTAAGGCTAATAGGCGGCTTTAGCTGCCTATGACCTGCCCTGTTTTAGTGGTGTTTTATTTAAAAAATTATTTTATACTCTATTCCTTCTTTTTATTACACCCTTACTCATTAATCTATTTTACAATTTTTTTATCTTTCAATATTTACCCTAAAATAAATATAAATAGCATATATCATAACAATATATGCTAGAATTGATGTAGCAAAAAAGGTGTAGTATGGATAGTAAAATCAATATAATTGAGCAACTAATAGAAAGTGGTAATAAATTTGACTTTCAAATTTTTTGTCATAAAGACCATGACTATAATGAATATGGTGGTCAATTTGCTGGTGATGATACAGCAGAATGGCTTGGATGGAAAACTAGAGTTAGAAATGTTGTTTCTAAAACTATGTCTTCTACTTCTCCTGCTGTAGAAAATGTATCTAAGGCTTTAAATCTAACAACTCAAGGTTATGAAAAAGAAAGATTTAAACTAGTTCAAAATTCTTTAATACAAGCGCTCAAAGATACCAAAGATGCATTAATGGAAGATGTTTATGGCGAACTAAATATTGAAGAAAGTGAAAGTACATCACCCACACTATCAAATAAAGTATTTATTGTTCATGGGCATGATAATGAATTAAAAAATGATATAGAAAGATTTATACATGAAATTGGTCTTGAACCTATAATTCTCCATAGACAAGCTGATGGT
>JBBRBK010000059.1:0-11890 GCA_038205935.1 Campylobacterales bacterium | reverse complement strand
GCATCTCTGATAAATCTATCAAGAAACTCAATGTATTCTCGCAGTGGTGTTAAAAAGATTCTTGATAATACAAAGATCATGACCGCAAAAAATGGAATAGATAAAAAGAGGACAAGATAAATATTTTGTCTTGTTTGCTCGAGTTGTGGGTCTATGGTTTCAGAACGCAATACAAGATAGTGCATCTCTTTGATTTGATCAAATTCTAGAGTTTTTACATAATAGTAATATCCATTACTTGTAGAAAAACCTTTTTTAAATTTCATATCGAAGTGTTCATTTACAGGATAAATAACGACATTTTTTTTATCAATTACTTCAACATCAAATCTGTCATCGTGAAGTAAAAAATCATCTACTCTGTTGATATCATCGAGCTCATAGATAGATTCAGATGCAGTCTCTGCGTAATTAAGCATCTCATTTTGTAAGAAATCTAAATACTCATTTTTTTGGTAATTATAATAGAAAATTGAAAGAGTGACCAAAAAAAGAGTATTGAGTCCGACAAAGACAGATACAAATTTAAAAAGAGTTTTCTTTTCAACTAAGAGCAAGGAGATACCCTTGTTTGCGTATATTTTGAATCATATCCTTACCAAGTATTTTTCGGAGTTTTTTTATATGAGTTCGCAAATTTTCCTCTGTAGCTTCATCATCATAATCCCAAGCAGAACTCATGATCTGCTCATGTGTGACCATTTTTCCTCTATGAGCTAGAAGAGTATTGAGTATTTTTGTCTCTTTTTTTGTTAAGAAAAAAGATTCATCAAGACTTATGAGTTTTCCGCTGGTAGGCTCAAAAGACCATAAATGATTTAAAGTAATCTTATCATCTCCACCAAGAGCAAAAGAATTTTTTATTAGTTTTTTAAGACGGATTTGCAGTTCTTTAAGTTCAAAAGGTTTTTTGATGTAGTCATCACATCCGGCGTCATAGCCTTGTGAAAGATCATCGACGCTTGAGAGTGACGTAATGAAAATGGCTGGAACATCTTTTTTGCCATCTCGTAGCTCTTTTAAAACATCAAAACCATTTTTTGATGGTACTTTGACATCAAAAATAAACGCATCAAAATGCTCTTCATATGCCTTATCTACAGCGTCATTTCCATCAAGTACAGCTATGACTTCATAACCGCTCTCTTCAAGAAACTCACAGACGATCTCGGAGATAGTCGGATCATCTTCGAGCAGTAAAATACGTAGTTTTGTTCCAGTATCAGCCATTTTTTGTTCCAAACTTAGATAAATTTAGCAGACACTTCTTTTAAAATAGCATCACTTTTAACTGAAACTCCGTCATATTTTACGATTTTTACAGCATAATTTTTCATAGCATTTGCTGTGTTCTTACATGCGCGTTTGACGACAATGTAGTCACAATCTTCCAAAATTTCACCCATTTTTACATGTTCTGCCACATGCTCTGCATCGTCAGTTCCATGTGAACATTGATGAGATTCATCTTCATCGTCATGGTCATCTAAGTCAGTGCGAGGATTGTTACGAACCTCTTCTAGTTTAAAAGAACGGAACATTCCTCCACCATTCATCTCATAAATTGCGAACATTGGCGTATGTCCTGCATTGCCAAAAAAAGTTAGAGTTTCATCTTTTACGGGAATTGCTATTTTCATATATCACTGCCTTATGATTTGGTTTATCAGCGATTATATCGTAAATTATTTTAAATATTTTTTGAGAGTTAAAAGAAAAATTAGCTATGATGTTTTGTAGTTTTTTAAAATAAAACGTATAAGGTTGTCATTGTGAAATTTAAAAATATATTTCAAGATAAAATTAACCTTGTTGAAAAACTATATAAGCATTTGTGCGTCAATTATGATGTCGAAGATCTGCATAAATATCGCATTAGTTTACGTAAAATGCTTGCATACAACCAAGTGTTTGGCACGCATATGGATGATGAAAATTCAAAAATAGTGTCAAAACTCTTAAAAGATATTATAAAACCGACTTCATTATTACGCGACTTGGATCTTTTTTTGATTGAGATAGATTCTCTGACATGTTCTGCGCAAAATAAAACGAAATTAAATCAAATATTTACTTCTAAGCGAGATCTCTTAGTAGATCATTTTAAGGATGATGAGTATAAAAAAAATCTTCAAGAGTTAAAAGTATTAACGAAGAAAAATGAATTATTCGAAGGTGATTTTCATAAGCTTGATAAAATTACTATTTTACAAAAAATGAGTGAAAAACTCTCAAAACAATTTAGCTCACTTGATGACAATAGTTCGTTCAAAGAACTTCATAAGCTTAGAATTAAGTTTAAAAAATTTCGCTATGCCTTAGAAATGTACTTACACTATTACGGTGATAAAGATCCACAAATAGAAAACCTCTATGATCTGAAAAAACTCCAAGATATTTTTGGAATCATTCAAGACAATAGTGCAAGAATTGGATTTATAGAAGATGTGCGTACTGAGTTTGAGACTCATGAGATAGAAAATCTTCTGAGTGACTTGAATCTAAAAATTAAAAATGCAAAACAAGAACTGTTTAGCATGGTAGGATAAAAAATGTTTGATTTGTTGATACATAAACTGTGGTTTGAACTTTTAATAGTAGTCGTTGCAGGACTTCTTACAGGTTTAGAGATAAAAGAGTATAGAGTCCATAATGATGCGATAAAAGAGATAGGAAGTGTGAGAACGTTTACATTTATATCGTTGATTGGATTTATCTTTTACAAGATAGATTTTTATCTTTATATGCTTGGTTATGCAGCATTAGTAGGGCACTTTTTACTTTTTTATGTTGAGAAACTCAAAACTGCTAAAAATGGAATGTTACTTTTTTTGATGGCGACTTTGGTGTACAGTTTTGGTGTACTCATTACGAAGTTTGACATCTGGTTTTTGATAGTTGTGTTTGTTTCTATCATTTTTATTTACAATATTAACCGAAGATTTGGACATATTTATGGAGCGTTTGATGAAGAAGAGATAGAAATCTTTTCAAAACTGCTTCTTTTAAGTGCCGTCATTTTACCACTGTTGCCACAAGAAAATATCTCAGATTTTATCCCTGTTTCTTACTTCAAAGTTTGGCTTGCTGTTGTTGTTGTTTCGATGTTTTCTTACGTTGGGTACGTTCTTAAAAGATATATTTTTAAAGATAAAGGTTATCTTATTGCCGGTATTTTGGGCGGGATCTATTCGAGTACGGCGACGACGATAGTTTTGGCTAAAAAATCAACTTCAGGACGTACTCCACATATTTTTGCGGCTTCCATCATTATGGCGACAGCATTTATGTATATACGACTCTTAGGGATTACATATGCGTTCAATCATGAGATTGCGCACCAGTTGATTGTCCCTTTTATAACTCTTACGTTTATTAGTATTATCTTCGCATATATGATGTATAGACGTGCTGAGGTTGATGTGAGTAAAGAAACAGATGCGAGTGAAGATAAAAATCCTCTTGAGCTTTCTACAGCCTTTTTGTTTGCAGTTTTATTTATTGTGATGTCAGTAATTACGAATTTTGTAACAGTAAACTACGGAGATATTGGTCTTAATATTCTTTCATTTATCGTCGGTTTTACAGATATAGATCCTTTCGTTCTTTCTATTCTTTCTTCAAAACTTGATATTACGGTTTCAGGCGCTTCATCAGCGATCATAATAGCCGTGGGAAGTAACAACATCTTAAAAGCTTTTTACGCATATATATTTTCAAAAAATAGAGCTGGAAAACTAAGTGCTTTTGCATTGTTAGCTTTGGGAGCTTTAACTATGGGAATGGTCTTAGTCAATTATATTTAACAAATTTTTTCTGCTATGCTAAACCTCTTAAAGAAGAGGATTTTGAAAGGTTATATCTTTACATGTAAGCGAGTTTAAAACTTCTGTGTGAAGGTAAACATATAGTTTCTCCCCTCGCGCTGGATACCAGCATCTGCAGTAAAATAATAATACGCTGGTTGCATAACACGCTCATTGAAAATATTTTTAATAGTTGCGCGTAGTTCACTTGAAGCTGAAATTCTATATGTTAATGTTTCATCAAAAATACTTGCTGATTTGACAGATGCTGAATATTCCTCTGCTGCCACGTCACTTGCAACCCAAGGTATTTCTGAAGCAGTAGTCTCTGAAAAATATCTCCATGCAGTTCCAAATGAAAGTTTAGGCGTTGGAGTATACACATAGATTGCTTTTAGCATCACTTTTGAGATATCCGGCATACTTTGTCTTACAGAAACTTCAGCACTAGCTACGGTATTGCCATCAGGAGATGTGTTATAAGTTGCATCTACATAAGAGGCATTAAAATATAAATTATGAGTTACACCAGATTTATAAAAATATTCAAACTCGACACCCTTACTTGAACGATCTGGAAAATTGGTATAGCCAATTGGAGTGCCTTGAATCTCTTCTATATCGATTACATTATGAAGTTGTGTATAGTAAAAATTCAGAGCAAATTTATTGTAAAAATCTGGATTATAGACAATTGCCGCTTCATAGGTATCACACTGTTCCGGTTTTGTTATATGTGCATCACCCATACGAAGATTGATGTGTCCGAGTGCATCAGCTTCCGTAAATGTAGGGTTACGAAATGAAGAACCATAAAGTAGTTTGAAGGTTGTAGTATCACTTGCTCTATAAACTAGAGCAGCTCTTTTGCTGAGTTGTGTACCAAAATCCGAGTAGTTATCTAAACGAAGTCCTAAAATAAGGTCTATTCTATCAGTTAAAGAAATAAGATCTTGTCCATATGCATATACACCGGTTCTGCTAATATTTTTTGGTAGAAGTGTGGTAGCAGTAGGATTGAGCCAATATGCAGGTTCTTGAGTATTATTATAAGCAAAACCATGCCAAGTGTCGGGTGAGTTATAATTTGAATTAGCTAAAATTGTTCCCATATTTTGCTGTATAGCATTTTCTACACTGCTAAAATAATTATCCTGTGTCACAACATCATAAGTAGCTCCAGCACCTATTAAAATATCATTCGAAGCAATTATTGGTAAGGTTAAAGTGGATTCAATCCCATAATTATCCTCACTTATGTGTGAAATAGAATAAAATCCATCTTGCATAGAAACACCGACATAAGCAAATTTGTTTGCTATTGAGCTAACAGAAAAAAGATTTGCGTTAATATTTTCCTCTCTATGCGAATAGTTCAATTTTGTTTCTAATTTGTAATCATTAAAAGAGGTTTTATTCGAAAGTTGCGAAAAAAGATAGATATTAGAATGATTTTGAGGTCGGTTTGGAAGTGGATCGAGTTTTCCTTCAAAACTATAAAAGTTTCCAGAAATTTCATGTTTGAGTCTTGTTAAAAACTCCCAATTATCTTTTGTTGCTTTAAAACCGACAGAGTAATCTTTTACAGATTCTTGTGTATCTCCATTATGTTCTGGAAACGGAAGTGACTTATCATTAGAAGTAGCATATCCATCCGCAAAGATATTCCATCCATTTTCAGTGATACTTAGGTTTGTTCCGGCTGTAATAGCTCCATAACTTCCGCCACCGACATAGAGCTGATTTTCTTTTTTTCCGCTTCCAAGTTTTGTGATGATATTGACAGCGCCGTAGTACGCTCCACCTCCATACATCGTCGATGCCGGACCACGAAGTACTTCTATCTTCTCAACGAGTTGCAGAGGAAAATCAAGATAAAAACTTGCCGTTCCTGTGACTTCGTTGTTGATAGATACACCATCGACTAGAATTTTTACTTTATCAGCAAAGTAAGCATTTGGATTTTTAAACCCTCTGACTGTTGAGATGGTATATCCCATCGGGCTGACTTGTTCTTGAAATCCCGGAAGCATATCCAGCGCTTGAGAAATGTTTTGTATACCAGCATCCAAAAAAGTTTCTGCGTCTATGACAGTGACGACGGAGGGCATATAATCTACATTAATGGATTTTTTGGTTGCGATGGTACTTACATTGTTAAGAAGAGATTCCATATCTTGATCGCTGTCATTTGCATGCAACAAGCTAGCTGTAACAGCGGAGATAATGATAGCAAAGTGACTCTTTTTCATATGACTATTATCCTCTTTTTTCATTGTAAGAATTACGTATACATAGAATTTATAGAAAGTATGTTACTATAACTTTTATATATCTGGGCTTTAAGGTTGGTGTTTTTTTGTTAGTAAAATCTGTTAAAGTTTTTTTGCTCCTTGCTTTGTTTTTTAATACAACAATGGTCAGTGCAACAGATTATGATGAGGATGTTTTAGAGATATTTTCAAAGCTACTTCCCCGTTTTGTCATCATGAGTGACCAAAAACTAAAAATAAAAGATCAGATCAATATTTGTGTTGTACATGAAGATATAGAGGAGGGTATTGCTTCGAGATTGATTGATAAAACAACTCGAAACTATCCTCAAGGTATAAAAAACTACAACATAAAACTTATCCAAACTGATTTTACAAATCTTTCTACATGTAAAAATAGTGAGTTGCTCTTTTTATTTAATACCTCTGAAAAAAATATTAATGAAACACTTGTATATGCGAAAAAACAAAAAACATTGACAGTATCGTATGATGCTTCTTTACTCGCAAATGGTGTTGAAGTTTCACTTTTTCTAGGGAGAAAGATTTTGCCCTATATTAATGTCAACGCTTTAAAGAAAAACAGTATTATGGTAGACCCGATTTTACTTCGAATCTCAAAAATTTATATGCAAACGGATAAATGATGCGTACGTTCAGTATAGAAATAAAAATTATTTTAGGTGTTATCTTTTTTACACTTCTTATTACTGGGTTTGAACGTTATCAGCTTTCTGAAAATATCACCACTCAGTTTGAAAACTCAAAGAAATCAAAGAATAAACTGCTTCTTGATACGATGTTGCCAATACTCAGTTTAAATATTTCATTGGGTCTTGATGATGCAAATAAGGAATACTTAAATCTCATTGTGAAACAAAATAAAGATATACAATGGATGCAAGTTACAAATAAAGAGAATCAAGTTGTTTTTCAGTATCCAGATAATGCGAGGGCAATAAAAGTGGCTCCTGATGGTATGAAGATCTGTGCCAGCGCGATTATAGATACTATTACAGATGAGAGTATTGGATATATTAAAGTAGAGTTTTCTAATGATGAATATGAACAAGTACGTCTTAAAAATAAAGAAACAACAATACGTGTTTTTGCTGTTACATTGATTTTATTGGGAATCTTTCTTTATCTTCTTAGACGTGAATTTAAACATTTGAGAAAACTGACGCAGGCTGTTTTGGTGTATGATCCAAAATTAAATAACTTTGATTTAGAAAAATCAGAGCGCACGGATGAAGTAGGTGTCATCCATAATGCTATAGTCGGTATGGTTGAGAAGATAGGTTCCTATACGACGCAGTTAGATGAGATGAATAGTTCGCTTGAAGAAAAGATAGAAGAGCGAACCAAATCACTTCAAAAAGCCAATCAAAAACTAGAACAAATGACTATGACAGATCCTCTGACTAACATTGCTAACAGAAGGCATTTTGAAGAATATACTGAAAATATCTGGGAGTTGGCATTACGTACCAATACGAAGATATCTCTTGTCATGTGTGATATCGACTACTTTAAAAAAGTCAATGACACGTATGGACATATTGCAGGAGATGAAGTTTTAAAAAATGTTGCTCATACGATTGCAAACTCACTCAGGCGTTTTTCTGATCTTGCTGCACGTTATGGAGGTGAAGAGTTTGTAATTGTTCTTTATGATACAGATCTTCAGGGTGCATGGGAACTTTGTGCGGAGATAGCCGAACAGTTGAAAAATCCAAAGAACTTTAGGGTAAATGGCATTGAAATCGCACCATTTACGATGAGTTTTGGAGTCAGTAGTGTTGTACCTACAAAAGATCATAGCTATAAAGATCTCTTAGAGTTCGCAGATGAAGCGCTTTATAGAGCAAAAGAGAGTGGAAGAAATCGTATTATTACACTAGCTTTTGATACAAATAAGCTGAGTTTACACTAATTTGAGCATAAATTTTTATAAAGAATTGGAAGCAGTTTTATACGAAACAAATCCAGAAAAAAAACTGAAACTTTTTGAATTTTTTTATGAAAACTATAAAAATGGGCAAACTGTTTTTGACAATAGCTATCATCAAAAATCTGTGGAAAATCCTTCATACGACTCTTTTTGTCAAGTTATAGCACCTCAAGATGTACCAAAAAGAAAAAATCTAACAACTTCTGAGGGACAGATTTATCTGCTTCATGCCATCGCGCACATTGAATACAGTGCGATCGATCTTGCGCTTGATGCAGCGTACAGATTTCATAATCTGCCCATCGAGTATTATGATGACTGGCTGGAAGTTGCCTCTGATGAAGTAAGACACTTTTTGATGCTTGAGGAGTTGCTCGTTGAACTTGGCAGTTATTATGGAGCTGTTGAGGTGCATAACGCACTTTTTGAGGCGATGGAAAAAACACAGCACTCTTTTTTAGAACGGATGGCAGTTGTTCCGAGATATCTCGAAGCCAATGGTTTGGATGCCACGCCGATGATCTTAAATAAACTCAAAAAATTGCCTAAAAATGAGATGATCTCAAAAATCATAAAAGTCTTACATGTAATCGTTGATGAAGAAGTTTCCCATGTGCAAAAGGGCGATAGATGGTTTACACATGCCTGTGAGCAAGAGGGAAAAAGCAAAGATATCTATTTTGAGATCATAAACAGGTATTATCCACTTTGGTTGGGTAAGAAAAAAGAGCTCAATATTGAAGCTAGAAAAGAAGCAGGCTTTACATGTAAGGAGCTCAAAACAATGGCGCACAAGGATGTGTGTTAGGATGAAATTACGATATAATAATCTTCTTTGATAGAATTTTTATTTTAGGGTTTTGAGAAAATATGAAAAAATATGCACAAATTGCAGATTATTTAACACGTTTTTTAGACAATGAAGTTCGTAAAACTGGTCTACAAAAAGTTGTTTTAGGGCTTAGCGGCGGGATAGACTCTGCTGTTGTTGCAGTTTTGGCCGTGCGGGCATTTGGAGATGATCTTTTATGTGTCAAAATGCCATCACATTACTCTTCACAAAACTCTCTTGATGATGCAGATGCGCTTTGTAAAGATTTTAATCTTAGATCAGTGACAAAAAGTATAGCACCGATGCTTCAAGCGTATGAAAAAGAAAATGAAGATATGAACAATCTTCGTCGCGGAAACCTCTCAGCACGCTTACGAATGGTCACACTTTTTGATATGTCGGCAAAAGAAGGCGCTTTGGTGCTCGGCACAAGTAACAAAAGCGAACTGATGCTTGGATATGGAACGCTTTATGGCGATCTAGCAAGTGCATTAAATCCCATAGGAGATCTCTATAAAAGTGAGATTTTTGAGTTCGCACGCTATTTGGGTGTTACAAAAAGCATCATTACTAAAGCACCATCGGCAGATTTGTGGGATGGACAGAGTGATGAGGCCGATCTTGGGTATAGTTACGAAAAGTTAGATGAGGCGCTACGTCTTTATGTAGAAGAACGCCTGAGCGTCGATGCTATCATAGAGAGTGGTGTCAACAAAGAGATGCTTGAAATGATCATCAAAAAAATCTATGCAAACCAGTTTAAGAGAAAAATGCCCGTGATTGCGAAACTGACATCACGGACAATCAATCATGATTTTAATTATGCAAGAGATATAAACCTATAAGGAGAATAGTATGAAAGTTCCATTTTACAGACAAGAAAGCGGAGTTGTTGAGCATGACCATATTGCCGATGTTTTAGACGGAGAAAATGGTGATTTTGTTGCTAAACTTGAAGAAGAGTTTGAGACATATATAGGGGCTAGTTTTGCCATAGCAACATCAAGCGGTACGGCAGCACTTCACTTGGCTATGCTTGCACTTGATCTTAAACGCGGCGACAAAGTGCTTTGTTCAGTCAATGCTTTTCCATCTGTTCCAGAGGTTGTGCGTCACTTTGATGCAGAACCGACTTTTATAGATATTGATCCTAAAACTTATAATATCGATTTGGATAAGTTAGAAAAATACTTAGAAGAAAATGCATCAAGAAAACTCAAAGCAGTCATCGTCAGTCACATCGCAGGTCAGTGTGTGGACTTAGAACGTTTGTATAAAATGGCTAAGACTTATGATGTCAAAATTGTCGAAGATGCCGCAGATGCTTTTGGCGCTACATATAATGGCGATAAGATTGGTTCTACGGGCGCAGATATCACATGTTTTAGCTTCTCTCCACATCTGAAAAATAGCGTCTGTAACGGCGGTATGATGGTTACAAATGATGAAGAGATAAAAAACAGAGCAAAACTGCTTCGCAATCATGCGATGGTTGTGAATGAAGATGGACTTGATTATATCTATGACATCACGGATATCGGAAATAAATATACAATGAGTCAGCTTGATGCAGCTTACATTTTAGCTCAAATTGAAAAGCAAGATGAGTGTATACAAAGACAAAGAGAGATAGCGACTATCTATAATGATGCGCTTAAAAATACGACTCATATTAGTGTACCAAACTTGGCAAATGAAGATCATTCTTTCTCTCTTTATATTATTGAAATAGATAAAAATAGAGATTCTTTTGCAAAAGAGTTAAATGAAAATGGGATTAAAACAGCGTTGCATTACATCCCATTGCATCTACTTTCTTACTACAAATCAAAATATTCATTGCGTGTAAATGATTTTCCAATCGCACTAAAAATATTTCAAAAAGTACTCTCTATCCCAATGTACTCAGCAATGAGTGATGCAGAGATCAAATACGTGGTTGACACAATCAAAAAGATAGCAAAAACAAGAGTTTGAAAAAATCACTTGTCTTTTGGGTTGAGAGATATCTCTATAAACCGAGTTTCTCTCAAGCTCTTTTATCGCTCCTACTTCTTCCTCTAAGTTTTTTATACTGTTTTATTGTTTGGATAAAGTATATAAAAGCAGTTCCCAAAGATTATGGTATTGATGTTATAAGTATTGGAAATCTCAGTGTTGGCGGCAGCGGAAAAACTCCTCTCACAACAGCACTAGCGCTTCATTATGAAAATGTTGCGATCGTTCTTCGAGGTTATGGAAGAAGATCAGAGGGCTTACATGTAATCTCAAATGGCATTGAAATCTTGTGTGGCGTAGAGATAAGCGGCGATGAAGCGATGATCTATGCGCAGAAAGTTCCTCATGCTATCGTTATCGTATGTGAAAAAAGAGAAGAGGGGATTATTAAAGCTAAAGAGATGGGTGCAAAACTTGTGTTTTTAGATGATGGATACTCAAAACATCACATTAAAAAGCTTGATATTCTCATCGATGTAGAATCAAAAAACAGTTTTTGTTTGCCATCTGGTCCTTATCGTGAGAAGCGTTGGAATGGCAAAAAAGTTACAGTGCTTCAAGATGGTGTTGATTTTAAAAGAGTCGTACATGTAGAGAATCCAACTTCTAAAATGGCGCTTGTGACTGCCATCGCAAGACCGCAAAGATTAGATCCATATTTGCCTGAAGTGATAAGTAAACACTACTTTGAAGATCATCATTTTTTTACAAAAGAGGAACTAGAGTGGATTGTATATTTAGACAGTGCAGATTCCCTTCTTGTAACTTTCAAAGATTATGTAAAAATGAAGGATTTTGGTATTACTATTTCGCTATTAGATTTAAAGATTGATGTAGATGAAAAAGTTTTTGAACTTATTGATAAGGGCACCTCTAAAAACCTACCTATATTTTTCTAAAAGCCCAAATTCGATAAAATAAAGATACAAATGTCATAAAGGTAAGGAGATTTTAATGAGCAAAAAGAGCAGAGGGTTGTTTGACTATGAGTTTCAGTTAGACTTGATAAACAAACATCAACCACCTC
>JBBRBK010000058.1:0-11909 GCA_038205935.1 Campylobacterales bacterium | reverse complement strand
AGGGTCATTAAAAGTGCATACTCTGCTTTTTTTGGTAGCTTTTGTTTATGTGACACTTTTCCTTCTCACAACAGATGGATTTGCTCTCAATAGTGCAACAAAAATAATCTCGATTGAACCGCATAAATATCTCCATAACCTACTTGCAATGCCTTTGGTATCAGGGATGATTTTACTCGGCGCTGTTTTACTGCTTTTTGGTGTATTTATAACTCTTTTTAAAGAGAGTAAAAAAGGGATCTGGTTTAGCGGACTTGGAACTGTACTTGTTGGAATGGGACTATTTTTACTTGTTGGTCTTGGAGATACAGCGTATTATCCATCACTACACGATCTACAAAGTTCCCTCACAATCGCTAACAGCTCAAGCAGCCGTTTTACCCTTGTAACGATGAGCTATGTATCTTTGATGGTACCTTTTGTTTTGGCTTACATTGTATGGGCATGGAGAGCTTTAGATAAAGAAAAAATTACAATCGCTGAGGTTCAGTCCGATCCTCACCACTACTAAAAAGGAGTTTCATGGAATCTTTAATCTGGTATGCTACTTGGCCTATTGTCATTTTTATCACATGGAAGTTTGTATATCTCAATATACGCCACCATCTCAATATGGAACGCTTGGAAGTTTTTGAAGAAGAAGCAAGACTCAAAGCAGAGAAGTGATAATCTTTGCTAAAACTTGTTCCTCTAAAAAATTTTTATTTATAATGAAAATTCCCTTTGTCAAAAGGGAGTTTTTCAGTTGTTTAGAATAAAAAAAATTACAGGAGAAAAAAATGAGAATAGCAGTACCAGTCGATAACGACAAAGAGACAATTTTTAAAAGAACAGGACAAGCTCCATTCTTTGCGATATTTGAAGATGGAGTATTTGAAACAGTAATTGCAAATGCGCATGGAAAAGATGGACATAATCATCACGATGATGAGCATGAACATGAACACGCAGAGGATGATGCAGAGCATCTAGGTCATCATAAAAAGGATGTTGCAGGACTTGCTGGATGCGATGTTATACTTGTTCAGATGGTAGGTGAACATATGAGAGAAGCGTTAGAATCTTTTAATATCAAGATCAAAAAGATTAGAGAAAAAGATGGTCACATCGCAAGTGAAATTGTTAAAAATTTTTTAGCACAAAAATAGGTTTAGCTGTATACTTCGATAAAGAAAGTGCGACAGTTGAAGAGAGTGTCGCAGCATTTATCAATGGATCTGTACAAAAAATAAACAGCGGTACATGTAGCGCTCACTAAATAAAGGAAAAGTATGACAAAAACAATTTTTATGGAAAAATATCCAGTTTTTTCACTAGAAATTCAAAAAAATGAAACATCTTTCACAAGTGTAACTGAGATCATTGAGTATCTCAAAGCGAAGATAGAAGCTCATCCTATCGCCATATTTATTGCAGTTTTTGACCATTATGAACATACAAGTTCCATGGCAGATGGTGTGATAAATCCAGAGATAAAAGATGCAAAAAACTTGATTTTTTGTTTTGGAAAACAACTTCCAAGCCCTAAAATGCTTGCGGTTCGTCCAAGAAGCATTGGGATTTGTGAGCTTGAAAACTCATTTTCTATCGATATGCTTCAAGTTCCAAACGAGGAACTTCACACGCTCACTGAGACTTGGATCAAGTCAATTGCAAACCTTTAAGCGGTTTACTTAGAGTAGATGTCCCATCTCATCACGCTTTACATGTAAGTAGTCTTCATTATATTTATTTGGCTCGATGATGATAGGCAAGCGTTCTACGATCTCTATATTTTCAATCGAATTTACTTTTGCAGGATTATTTGTAAGCAGTTTAATTTTTTTGATGCCAAAATGATTGAGTATATATGTGACCATTTCGTAAGTTCTCTCATCCGCCGCAAAACCTAACTGATGGTTTGCTTCTACGGTATTAAACCCTTTATCTTGAAGCGCATACGCGTTGATCTTATTTAAAAGCCCGATATTGCGTCCTTCTTGACGAAGATAGATCACCATTCCGTTAAACTCTTCAGCCATCTTTAGGGCAACTTCAAGCTGATCTCTACAATCACACTTCAAGCTTCCAAGTGCATCGCCCGTCAAACACTCTGAATGCACTCGCACGATAGGGATTTCATCTAAATTTTCTTTATAGATGACAAGATGCTCTTTGTGAGCTTCTTTGAAAGCTTTTACTTTAAAATTTCCAAAGCGCGAAGGAAGGTTTGCAACTTCTGATATAGTTATTTTCATTTGTTTAAACTTTAAATAGATAGAATAAGATAATATTTTTCAAAATTATATCAAATAATGATAAAGGTACTATTATGTTTCAACGTTTTCGCAGAACAAGACTTAACCCTCATCTTCGTGCTCTTGTAAGAGAAACAACCGTGAGTGTAAATGATTTTATTTATCCACTTTTTGCACGCTCTGGAGAGGGGATAAAAACAGAAGTGGCTTCAATGCCGGGTGTATTTCAGATGAGTATCGATGAGATAGTCAAAGAGTGTGAGGAGTTAAAATCTCTAGGAATTTTTTCCATCATCCTTTTTGGAATTCCTGATGTAAAAGATTCTATCGGTTCAGATGCCCTAAGTGAAAACGGCATTATCGCTCAAGCGGTTCGTGCTGTAAAAAAAGCCCATCCTGAGATGTTTGTAGTCACTGACCTTTGTTTTTGTGAGTACACAGATCACGGACATTGCGGTATCATCGATCATATTCACGAGACCGTTGATAATGATGCGACTTTGGAAATCTCAGCTTCTCAAGTGCTAGTACATGCAAGAGCTGGAGCGGATATGATCGCACCATCGGGAATGATGGATGGTATTATCCAAACACTTCGAACTGCGCTTGATGCAAATGGTTTTGAAAACCTGCCTATTATGAGCTACTCTACAAAATTTGCAAGCGGATATTACGGACCATTTCGTGATGTGGCAGAATCTACTCCATCTTTTGGTGACCGTGCAAGTTATCAGATGGACCCGGCAAACAGACGTGAAGCGATCGCTGAGAGCATCGCCGATGAACAGCAAGGTGCGGATATTTTGATGGTCAAACCGGCTCTTGCTTACCTCGATATCATTCGTGATGTGAAAGAAAATACCTCTCTTCCTTTGGCTGTTTATAACGTCAGCGGCGAATATGCGATGTTGAAATTTGCTGGAATGAATAATCTTATAGACTACGAGCGTGTCGTGATGGAAACTATGGTGGCTTTTAAACGCGCTGGAGCGGATATAATTATCTCTTATCATGCAAAAGAGGTTGCCCAGATGCTTAAAAAAAGATAAACTTATCTTTCTTAAAGTAAGTTGTGAATAGAATACATCGATTGATTATTAAAGGAAATATTTAGATGAGACATTTTTTAACACTTAAAGATTTTACAAAAGAAGAAATTTTAGAGATTATAGACCTTGGGCTTGCGATAAAAAAAGATTTGAAAAATGGAATTCATAAAGATTACATGCCAAAAAAAACTTTGGCAATGATCTTTGAAAAAAGTTCTACAAGAACACGTGTAAGTTTTGAAACAGGTATTTATCAGCTTGGCGGACATGGACTCTTTTTGTCAAACCGTGATATCCATCTTGGACGCGGTGAGCCTGTCAAAGATACGGCGCGCGTCATCTCAAGCATGTGTGACATGGTTATGATCCGAACTTTTGAACACTCAAAACTCGAAGAGTTTGCTTCTTACTCAAAAGTCCCCGTTATTAATGGTCTGACTGATTCTTATCATCCAGTACAGCTTTTGGCTGATTATATGACGATGATAGAATATGGCGTGGCTGAGGGTGCAAAAGTTGCTTATATAGGTGATGGAAACAATATGACACATTCATGGATGATGTTAGCTGCAAAGCTTGGATTTGAACTGCGCATCGCAACACCTGTTGGATATGAAGTAGACTCTAAAATCCTAGAAGAAACGTATGCACTTGCAAAACTAAGCGGAGGAAAGATCTTTATCTCCAATGATCCTCAAGAAGCGATACGTGGAGCGACTATCGTCACTACTGATACTTGGGCATCAATGGGACAAGAGGATGAAAAAGAGGAGCGCATTAAAGCATTTGCAGGATATATGGTAGATGATTTGATGATGTGTCTAGCTGCAAAAAAAGCTCAATTTTTACACTGTCTTCCTGCATATAGAGGTCAAGAAGTGAGTGATTCAGTTTTAGAAGGGCATGCAAATATCGTTTTTGATGAAGCTGAAAACCGTTTACATGCACAAAAAGGGCTTATGGTTTGGCTTGATCGTCAAAGATAAAATCTAAGTAAACGAAGGGGTTTATATGAAAATTCTGATATTTGTAGCGTTATTTATTTCGTCTGTTTATTCGGCAGAAGTGGTTGCCATCACAGAAAAGTACAAAGACTCTTCACAGTGCCAAGCTTGTCATAATCATCTTGTAAAAGATTGGCAACACTCTTGGCATGCACGCTCATATGAAAAAAATGATGAGTATTTCCGTGCATCGCTCGAATATGTCAGTAAAAAATCCCACAAAAGTTTAAATGGTGTCAAAGTAGAATGTGCCACTTGCCACAATCCACGTATTGCAGTGACGAGTACAAGTAAAGCTTATGAGATCGATGCTGTTTTAGGGCTTGATAAAAACTCAAAAGTGAATAAAGCTGTCAACGACATGAGCATCAGCGAGGGAATCAACTGTGTGGTATGTCACAATATAGATCAAATCCATAACAATCTTGATGCCTCTAAAAGAGGAATGGATAGAGTCTCATGGCTGAAATCAGGCGTAATGAGCGGACCATTTAGCGATGCGACTTCTCCATATCATAAAACACAGCAGAGAGACTTTATGGATAAAGATCCAAATCAGCTCTGTTTTGTATGTCATGCAAATGATCACACACTCAAAGGTGATACTTTTACCAATATGCAGGCTGAGTACAAAAATGATGATCAAAAATGTGTGACTTGTCATATGGGTGAGAAAAAAGAACTCTATGCCGCAACACTTAGAATCGATCATGGAAAACCGAAAAAACGCTCTATTAGAGATCATGGATTTAGTGGAGCACATACTGCCTCAATGTGGAAAAATGCCTTACATGTAAGCGCAAAAAAAGATGGAAATGATTTGCTCATAAGCCTTAAAAATGATCTTCCGCATAATTTGCCAAGTGGATTTGGTTCACGTGAGATTTTGATAGAGGTAGCTTACACAAGTGCCAATAAAGTTGTTTCACAAGACTCTACCTCATTAACAAGACACTACCAAAACAAATACAAAAGGGCTACAATAGCACACACTGCTGAAACATCTTCATCTGATGAGTCAGTGCCGGCTAAGGGTGAAAAAACTCTGAGAGTCAAACTTGACAAAAATGCAAATGGTGCAGTTATATCTGTATCATATAGACTAGTAAATGATGAAGTAAGAGATCTGCTTCAACTGAAAGAACCGATCTGGTCACAAAAAATGGCGATTGCCAAAGTATCTGTACAGTTTTAAATTTATGATAAAGGAGATTTGCAGTGCAATCTTCGTTCGAAATCGAAATTGTCGTTCTTTTTATGGCAATTATCTCAGTTGCGATGGGCGTAAGGTATTTTAGTAAATTACCTTATACCATCGCGCTCATCTTTGCTGGCATCATCCTCAGTTTTTTTGATATCTTTCCCGATATCCACCTTACGCCAGAGCTTATCTTTCATGTTCTTCTTCCTCCGCTTCTTTTTGAGGCCGCTTTCAATCTCAATGCCATCGAACTTAAAGAAAACATCAAACCTATCTTGCTTTATGCTGTTATTGGCGTGATTATCGCTGTATTTGTGACTGCTTTTATGCTTGATAGTGCTTTTTCCCTTTTTGGCATGGGCGCAATACCTCTGCTTGCATGTCTGCTCTTTGGAGCGGTTATCTCTTCGACTGATCCGATCTCAGTTCTTGCTATTTTTAAACAGCTTGGTGTTCCAAAAAGACTCTCATCTATCATAGAGGGAGAAAGCTTGCTTAATGATGGTGTTTCTGTCGTAATCTATGGGATCGTTTTGTCAGCCATCGTGACACATAGTGAGTTTAGTCTGGTTCATAGCATACAAGAGTTTGTAATCGTTGCTTTTGGAGGAGCTATAATAGGCACAATTTTAGGACTTACATTTTCAAAAATAACTGCGCTTGTAGATGATCACTTGATCGAGATCACGTTGACAACTATTTTGACCTATCTTTCCTACATCGTCGCGGAGTATTTTGAGGTTTCTGGAGTTATTTCTGTTATTGCCGCTGGTTTGATGGTGGGAACATATGGCACAAAGATAGGAATGAGCCCGACGACGAGAGTTTCGGTGAAAGATTTTTGGGATTACATCGCTTTTGTTATCAACTCTGTTGTCTTTTTTATTATCGGACTTGAGGTGGGATTTGTAAACCTTTTTGAAAATTCTCATTATATTCTTTTAGCGATTTTTTCTGTTTTAGTGGGAAGAACAGTCTCTATTTTACTACTTACACCGATTGTAAATAAGATCGATAAACCCATCAGTTTCAAGTGGCAGGGTGTTTTTATCTGGGGCGGCGTCAGAGGCGCGCTTGCTATGGCTTTGGCTCTTGCGATTCCAAAAGCTTACGAGTTTAGAGAGATTATCCTGATTATGACTTTTGGTGTTGTTGGGTTCTCTCTTATCGTTCAGGGACTTTCTATGGGAGGCTTGCTTAAACTTTTAAGCGTTGGAGGAAGAGATAAAAACTTGGAAACCTACGAACTTGAAAAAGGGAAACTTATCGCGCTTCATGGCGCACTTAGGGAGCTTGAAGTTATGCATAGTAATGCGCTTATCTCAAAACAAGTGCATCAACTTTTGCTCGAGTACAATACAAAAGATATAGACAAAGCAAAAGAGATGATAGAAGAGTTGGCGAAAGATCCGCTGGTAAAAGAGTATGAGTTTAAAACGGCTTTGAAAAGATTACTATTAAAACAAAAAGACTCCGTGCAGGAATCTATCAAACACGGAATTATCTCTTTACATGTAGGAGAAAAACTTATAGATGCTATCAATAAAGAGATTTTCTTTATCGATTAAGCGAGACTCTTAGTAGCTGATGCCTACAGCTGAACGTATTTTTTCTATTGTCTGTGCTGCTGCAATTCTTGCTTTTTGTGCGCCGGCTTGAAGGATATCGCGTACTTCATCTTGATGAGTTTCATAGTATTGGCGTTTTTGTCTGTAAGGCGCGTAATACTCCCAAATCACTTCTGAGAGATAAAGCTTGAAGTGTCCGTGACCTTCGCCACCTTTTGTATAACGCTCTTGAAGAGCAAGGCGCTCTTTTTCTTCTAAGAAGAGTTTTGCGATATTATAAACGTTACATCCTTCAAACTCTTTGGATTCTTCAATGGCAACATTTTCAGTCACGATTTTTTTGATCACTTTTTGCTGTTGCTTTTCTTCGCCGAAAATATTAACGGTATTGCCGTAACTTTTTGACATCTTTTGCCCGTCTATGCCCGGAACTGTTGCAACATTTTCATCGACTCTGTACGTTGGAAGTTTTAGGATATCGCCGTAAGTGTTGTTAAACTTGATGGCAATATCACGCGCGATCTCAACGTGTTGAATCTGGTCTTTTCCAACAGGAACGATATCGGGCGAGAAAAGCAAAATATCTGCAGCCATCAAAACAGGGTAAGAAAAAAGTGAGTGTGTGGTTGCAAAGCCACGTGCCGTTTTATCTTTATAACTGTGAGCACGCTCCAAAAGTCCAGTCGGCGTGAAAGAAGAAAGTATCCAGTAAAGTTCAAGCACCTCTTTCACATCAGACTGCACCCAAAATGTAGATTTATTTGGATTCATACCAAGTGCTAAAAAATCAGTTGCCGCTTGCATGGTCAGTTGTTTTAGTTTTTCTCCATCATTCACACTTGTCATCGCATGATAGTTTGCGATAAAAGCAAATATCTCATTTGTATCTTGTTCATCAATCATAGGCTTGATAGAGCCAAAGTAATTACCTATATGAAGGTCGCCTGATGGCTGAATTCCTGTTAAAAGTCTCATAAAGTTCCCATTTTCAAATTATTTTTCTGAAATTATATCCAATTCAGTTTGGCTGTGCTATTCTTTAGACCAATAAAGGCATTAAGTGCTTCAAAAGGATAGGTTATGAGTGTACAAATTAGAGCAAAAGATGTAACATTGACAGACGCTGCAAAAGCGCATATTAATGCGGCGATAGATACTTTTCGTAAATATGGCTTGGATACAACAAGTTATAGTGTAAATATTACAAAAGAAAAAAAAGGGGTGAGCGTAGAGTTTGAGATACATATCGCTCATGCGCAACCTGTTGTTATTTCTCAAAGTGACGACGATCTTGACGTTGCGATCGATCTTGCGATTGAGAGAACAACAAAAGCACTTCGCCGTCTCCATGATAAAATGATTTCTCATAAAGCTACCTCTCTTAAAGATGTTGAGCTTGCTGAAATTTAAGTATAATGTCGCCTAAACTTTTTAGGCGGTAATTATGAAAAAACTTTTTCTTCTTCTTTCTCTTTTTACTGTAAATCTCTTTGCTCAAAATGATTATGATCTTCGTGTCGCTTATGGTCGTTCAGATGCAAATGATCTTGCTTACGTCGCAATTGGTCAAGTCCATCTACACCCATCAGACACACGCGTTATAATGGTTGATGCTGGGTATAAAATAATTGATGATGCGTTTGATTTGCCTTTTGATATCTATATCAAAGGTGGTTTTTCAAAATTTTTAGAAAATGGCTATGGCAATGATGTGTATGAAAATACACTTTATATCAAAGGGTATTATGATTTTGATTTTTTGCAAAACAGAGTTCGTTTTGGAGTTGCTGAAGGTGCTTCATACACATATGGTACTCTTTATGTTGAAAAACTTGAATCTGAAAAAAAAGGGGGAAACCTCTCTCATTACTTAAATTATTTGGAAGTGAGTTTGGATGTTGATGTAGGGAGACTTGTGCGATATCAGCCTCTCTATGATGTTTATTTAGGCGTTGTGATTAAACACCGTTCGGGTATCTTTGGACTTATCAACAATGTAAGGCATGGCGGTTCAAACTATGATGCTGTCTATATAGAGAAAAATTTCTAAAATATAAGGAAAACACTTATGTATAATTGGGTTGTTTGGTTTCACGTTGCGTCATTTGTATCTTGGTTTGCGGCTATTTTTTATCTGCCACGTCTTTTTGTGTATCACAAAGAACATGAAGAAAATAGTGGCTTTTTAAAAGTTGTAAAAGTTATGGAATATAAACTCTATAAATATATTGGAATTCCAGCTATGTGGGCAACCATCTTAAGCGGTGCTGCGATCATTTATCTTTCAATGACAGAGTATGAGATTAATCTTTTTCACACAGGCGGATGGTTACATGCAAAGCTTCTTTTTGTTGCATTTTTAGTAGCTTACTTTATCTCTTTAGGGTCTATTCGTAAAAAGTTAGAAGCTGGTACATGTAAGAAAAGTGGAAAGTTTTTTAGATTTTATAATGAAGTTCCGACAGTTTTACTACTTTTAATTGTAGCAATGGTTGTTATTAAACCATTTTAATTTTGTCTTTATACCCAGAGGCCCGCTTACATGTAAGCGTTTTTCTCAAGGCTTTTTGATAAAGCCTTATTTTCCCCCGCCGCGCTTTTTCGCTTTAAACAGTACTGGAACTCCACTAAAGTTAAATGCTTCACGAAGTTTGTTTGTAAGATATCTTCTATATGTAAAGTGAAGACCGCGCGGTTTATTCATGATAAGCGCGATTCTCGGTGGTCTTGTTTCATACTGTGTTGCATAGTAGATACGGATGATCTGTCCATGCATTGAAGGCAGTTGGTGACGGCGCATTGCACGCCCTAGAACTTCGTTTAGCTGAGATGTCGTAATACGTTGAGAATAGTTCTCGTTGATCTCTAAAATCATATCAAGAAGCTTGTTAACACGAAGATGGCTTTTTGCCGAGATCGTTATAATAGGC
The DNA here is from genome assembly GCA_038205935.1 of Campylobacterales bacterium. GTDB lineage: Bacteria > Campylobacterota > Campylobacteria > Campylobacterales > Sulfurimonadaceae > Hydrocurvibacter. The sequence goes on along the minus strand of JBBRBK010000058.1, from coordinate 1,920 downwards.
GCATAATGAAGGAATTTAAATCTATCACGAACCTCTTGGATCACTTTGTCATAATCTTCACGATTAGCCACATCCCATTTATTTAAAACGATGATACAACCAAGACGGTTTTTATCTACAAGTCCAGCAATCTTTTCATCAAGATCTATAAAAGGGTTTGACGCATCAAGTACGACAAGTGCCATATTTGCGCTCTCAAGCATCTCTTCTGTTCTCATAAGAGCAAATTTTTCAATGCCAAGTATTTTTCCACGACGGCGGATTCCGGCTGTATCGACAAAAGTCAATGTCTTGCCTTGATAATCTACACTCTCATCAATCGGGTCGATCGTAGTTCCAGCAACACTGCTGACAACTGAACGGTCTTCTTTAAGGAGGGCATTTAAAAGTGAGCTTTTCCCGACATTCACACGCCCGATGATCGCGATCTTGATGTGGTTTAGATCTTCAGGATTAAACTCTTTGATCATGTCATTCATACCAAAGATAGAGTCATCTTCGACATCCTCTTCGTCAAAATCTACAAAACCATCTTCATCATCTTCATCTTCTGGAACATAATCATAAACAGTCGGTTCAAACTCATCATTCTCATCTTCAATCTCTTCACCGACAACTATCTTATCTTCATCAGGAATGCGATTATAGAGCCACTCTATAAGAGGATTGATGCTACGGTTATGTGAAACGGAGATACCAAAAATATCGTCAGTTCCAAACTCGTAATAATCCCAGAGTTTTTCTTTCATGCTGTCGTTGTCTATTTTATTGACGACAAGAGAAACCTCTTTACCTAAAGATTGAAGTTGGTAAAAAAGTTTTTTATCATTTTCATCAGGAAGAGTTTTTCCATCAACCATATATAAAATGATGTCCGCTTTGTGTGCCGCTTCTAAAGATTTTTCTTTGATCTTGTCAAAAAGCTCACACCCTTTGTCAAGTCCGCCAGTGTCGAGAAGTTCGGCTTGTTTATCTAAGATAAGTGCAATACGACGTTTGACGTCACGCGTTGTACCTGCTTCTTCAGATGTGATAGCATCGCGTTTTTTAAGCAAACGGTTAAACAGTGAGCTTTTCCCTACATTTGGCTGACCAATAATTGCAATTTTTTTCATGGTATCTCTTTGTGTGTGATTCAAAACATTTTTATAAACTGTAAAAATGAAACGATTTGTAAAAATGTTTTTTTTGAAGTTAAATATTTCGTGTAATTATAGCGAAAAAGAGAGCTCAACTCTCAAAGGGGAAAAAATAGAGGAAGAGTAGTATGAAAACTACTCTTATTATTTAGTTGGAAACTCTTTATCAAGTCCATCTAAAGCTTGTTTGGATTGGAATTGTTGCCAAAGCGCATCTTGATTGTTATGAGCACTATTTACGATCTCTTTTTTTGCTTCTTTATTGATAATATCGTTTGAAACTCCGACAAGGACAAAAACAGTAGATGGTGTTTGCCAGAATTCTAACTGTTTAGAGCCATTTAAGGTTACATGTGCGAGTTGTTTTGAAACTTGAGTCGCAACACTATCAACAACCTCTTGGCTTGAAACACCAGTTCCCCGTACAAAGTGTTCAACTTTTGCTTTTACCTCAGTTTCGATCTGAAATGCCAGATCATTACGAGCTTCTGCTATCGCATTGTTTCTTGTGAAGTTGGCACCCGCTTTACTTACAGGCGCACTTCCTAAACCAACGATAGAGCCAGCTTCATAACTTTGAGGATTGCATGTCCATTTTGGAGCAAGTATGCCATCTTGCATACAGCGGAAATCCGTAGCATCTTGCACAGCATGCGGAGTTTTACTACAACCAACTACTATCACAGCCACAACCGCTGCCATTGCTAGTATCTTAATATTTTTTATCATAAATAACGCTCCTGTTATTGAGTATTAGAAATTATACTCATCTTTTATTAAT
>JBBRBK010000057.1:0-12334 GCA_038205935.1 Campylobacterales bacterium | reverse complement strand
GACTTTCTTCAACACCGTTGACGGCGCAATCGAGAGCCGCCAATCGGTAGTAATGCCCGAAATGAGACGCCCCATGCCAAAGGTCTTTTGGAAGCATACCTAACGCACTTGCATTGTTAGACACGCTTGAAGCGGTTACGGGAATATTATACACGATCCAGTGCCACCATCCGCTTCCAGTGGGTGCATCGGGATCATAGATAGTTATCGCAAAGCTTTTAGTGCCCTTTGGAGCATCTTTCCAAGCAAGTGCGGGAGACATATTTTCTCCACTGCATCCAAAACCATTGAGCACCTGCTTCGTGGTCAACTGGCCGCCGATATCGCTCATAAGAGTAAAATTACCCGCATAAGAGATGTTTAAAAGAAACAACACTAAAACTAAAAAACGCATGGTGACTCCTTTTGTAAAATTTTTCAAGTTTAGCATTTTGAGGCTTAAGAAAAAAATTATAATTTTATCTCACTAACTTTTTAATCTATCTTCAGATTTTTGTAACGTCCAAGTCAACTATTTATTCAACGTATGCTATATATAAAACAAAATGATAAAATCTTTTACATGTAAGCTAATATTTAGAAGCTTACCTCTTTTATAGAATTAAAATATAATGTTTGTTTCATCTTTTCATCAATAATCTTCTACCGCACTTTTTTCGGTTTATAATCTTTTGTGCGGTCAGTTTGGCATCTTTTTCTTCGAGTACATACTGCTTCTATTTTCAAATAAAAATAGAAGCTTTGTATTTTTGTCTCAATATACAAACCATCTTGTAATTATAAAAAGTAATAGTTAAACAAGTTTTACTGTGTTACTATCTTGTAAAGTGTGTTATTCTCTCGTTAGGTGCGTTTTTTTACGTTAAACGATTTTTCTTAGAGGAGATTATTATGAAAGTTTCATCGCGCAGAAGTTTTTTTAGATATATGGCTTTACTTGGCATAGTCACATTTAGTGCTACACCGTTGTACGCTAAAGCTCAAAAAGATAAAGTAAAGTATCAAGAACAGCCTCATGATGCTCAAAAATGTTCTACATGCAACCATTTTTTACCTAAAGTAAATCAGTGCGTACTAGTAGAAGGGTCTATCAATCCTAATGGATGGTGTAGTTTATACTTTAAAAAAGTGGAAAAAGTCGGTTAATAAAAACTGCACTTTTTAATCATTTATTTTACCTGCTTTAAAAGCTTACTACTACAAGATACATAAGTAATAGTAAAGCTTTTCATACCTTTTTTTACTTATGATCATTTAGTGCGCTATAATAATTTGATATATATATTAGGTGGCGAAGTATTGCTAGATTTATGATTCGCCAAAATTTGGCAGAAGGAGAAATAAAATGCTCGAAACTATTGCAATTATCTTAGTAATCCTATGGGTTTTAGGTTTTGTCAGTTCATATACAATGGGAGGATTTATAAATATTCTTTTGGTCGTTGCGGTTGTGGTAATCTTGATTCGTGTCATTCAAGGGCGAAGACTGTAGAAGAAAGGTAGCCCTTTCTCTACTTTTTTTGTCGAGAAAGCATATTAAAAATAGCTGTTCCTACAATGAGCAGTGTTACTCCTAAAACAAGATAAAACGCATTTATAAGCTTACTATAGTCATCCAAAACAATTTTAAATACTGCCATCATAGACTCAATAGACAAAGCAATTATGATAGATGTCAGAAATTTCGTAAGAGTTCTGTTTTCCAAATCGTTCCCGTAATTGAATGCTTTATACAACACATCATTTTCTATGATAGTCTTTGCCAGATCATAAATGGCAAGTCCTATGGTTATAGAGATGACAGATGTAAATATCTCATGCATAACTATCTCTCCTGTTTTTGGAGAAACTAGCATATTTAAAAATATATATCCGCCGTAAAGAATTAGAAATATAGACACTATGCCCAGTAATATCCCGCCGCCTGCCATAATGTATGTATTGATTTTTTCAAAAGTGCTGTTATGTTCGATGAGACGAAGTTCTTCAAGCAGTTTTAGCATATCAAAGTCTACGACAATGTACTCATTATTATGGCATTTTACCGCTGTAAGCGTTGGAAGTCCAGTGATGTGATGAAGATATGGGTTGCTTACATGAATGGGCTCATCTTTAAAACTTACCCATTTAAAATAAAAAGATTTGTCCGTACCATCGCGGTTATCATCCATATATCTGTTGCCGTAACTTGGCGTGGACTGGATAAAATTTGCATCAACACAATAGATAATTTCAGCTGCTTTTTCAAACTCAAAAAAACGTCGCAGATCTTTTTCATCTTTAACTATCGGATGAAAACTTTCCATTGTACCACGAATGTAGAACTGAACACTGTTTTTATTTTCGGTATAAATATTAATAATTCGTTTCATCAAAACTTCCTTAAAAGAATCTTTAATCCATGTTATAGCATCCTTAAAATAAAAAGTGCTTTGGTTTTAAATATAGGTTCAAGATGTAAGATTTTTTTTTGATGTGTTATATATAAATTTATAAAAGTTCTTGTTAAAAGAAAATCATTTTATTGCTTCAAGCCTTGGAAAATTGTTCTTTGAAGTTATCGTCGATATAGCGAATTGCTTTTTCGATTTGTCGGTAGTTGCTATGTAAATCTTCTAATGTTTCCATAACAAATAGACCTCACAATTTTTTAGGAAAGTATAACTCTTTAGAAAAGATAATACAATCCAAAAATTGCTATTCTATGCTTTTTTCAAATCTTCTAGAAGTCGTAGTTCACAATAAAATTATGAATATTCATATCATTTTTTGTAAATACAAAAGCTGAACCTGTGTTAAGTGCTGATGTTTGATAAGTATTTCCAAGTGCATATTTTCTAGCAAACAAATACTCTAAACTCAAGCCTTTTAATGAACCGCTGAATTTATAGAATATATCTAAATTCGTTTGTGCATAGCTCGGTACACCATACTTATTTAAAACAAAATTTTTGGCATCAGGTTTATAGTATCTGCCATAACCTAGAGTTGCAGAAAGTCCGTTTAATCCTATCACTTTAAAGTCTTGATCTAGTGTTAGCAACCAAGCACTAGTGTCTCCACTTCCATCGCTTCTCTCTCTTTTTTGAAATGTAAACAACGGTTCTTTACCCCACTCTCTAGGAAAGAGGAATCTTCCCTCATCTGTAGTTTTACTCACAGCTAAAGTAAGTAACGTACTATCGTATCCTGCTCCAACTTTTGCTCCATAAGTATTACTTTTTTCACCCTTTAGCATGTACGATTCTGCCTTCTGAGCTGCAGTCGGGTTAGCTATATTATCAGCGCCATTTCCACCATCTCCGACTTCTTGCTGTCCTACATACTGCGCTGCTGCGATAAATTTGAACTTATCGACTTTTTTCTCATAATCACCTTGTAGATAAATAGTATTGAAAATATTCTCAACATAGTAGTCCCAAACAGCTAACTTGGTGTTAGTAAGTCCACTATATTCCGCAGATGCTACATAAACCCCATCAGTGCTCGTATGACCTTTGTAGTTAGCATTCGTACTTCCTGGAAGAGATGCTTTCCCTTGTAGGTATCCATATCCTAAAGAGTCTGCTGCACCTTTCCAGCTTGAAGTGCTTCTATTCCAAAAAGCATTAATGAAACCTGCTTGAAGAACAAAGTCTTTGATATCGGCACTTTTAAACCATACTCCCTGTTCCAAAGTAGGTATCATACGTCCATCTTCAGGATTTATAAACGGTGTATTTAATTTCATACGTCCGAATGTAACCTCTGTTTTAGACTTTTTATAGTTAAGATACAGTTCTCCTATATTGGTAATATTATTATTGTTTTGATTTTCTGCATCCACTAGTCCTGCAACATATCGAGACCCTTTACCTGCTGTTGGTTCTATATTTGTAGAACTTACATTGTCATTGATAAAATTTGTCGTATAAAAAGCGACTCCTGCTTTAAATCCGAACAGTGGAGCTGTCTCATATTTTAATTTACCGCCTACTGCAAGGCCGTAATAATCTTGAAGACCCGCTTGGTTGTCCTCATCCATATAGTAAGCTCTAAGCTGTCCACTTGCCTTACCTTCGCTAAATGCAGTCGATAAACTATCGGCCGCGTGCAGGCTACTCATAGCAACCAAACTTAAAATGACACTTTTCTTTAATATTTTCATCTTTAATCCTAATTATTTTATTATTTTATCGCCGCGAATTTCGTCAATATTGAGACCAAACGCCTTGAAGTTGCTTCTTACAGAATGTTTTTCACTAAAAACTTTAGAATTATAAACACCCATTTGTTCTTTTGGCAACAAGCTTTTTTCAAGATCAAAATTAGCTCTTTCCTGTGCATCGAAGAAAATAACGACATCGGCAGCTTCTTGATCGCTTAATGTTCCCCCCTGACCAAATGGCATATTAGACTGTACCCAAACTGGAGCTTTTGTGAGTTTGCTCATCCCAGCCCCTGTATTGTAAGACAACGATTGTCCTTTTATGTCTTTGCCCCAAAGCGGTGGGAACGCGCCCATACCTTCTCCATTTTGTCCATGACAAGCAGCACATTTTTCATCATATACTTTATGACCATTTAAATAGTTTGCATTCGTCGCTTTTCTTTGTATCTCTTCAAATTTTTTCTGTCCACTAGCATATGCTTTTAGGCTTAAAGGACTAACAGGTGCTTTTTCATTCATTTGAATCGGCATACCAGTGGAAAGCCAAGTAATATAAGCAGCAATCGCTACACTTGCTTCACTGTCTACAACAAGGCGTTTACCGTCCATACTTCGCATGAAACAATTATTTGCTCTGTCTTGCAGTGTTTGTACCGTTTGTTCTCTTTTTGAATATGCAGGGAAAACAGTAGCAGTCCCGATGAACGTAGACATACCGGTACTTGTGCCAGCTTTTCCGTCTTCACCTTTTAAATGACAACTTGTACATTGCAATTTATTTCCGACAAAATCTTTTGTCAATGGATGAGTATCCGTGTTCGCAAGAATATCTTCACCAAGTTTTACCATTCTTCCTAGTTCACCACCCGGATATACTGTTGGCGCAGTTCCTGCAAATAAACAGCTTACTGTAGCTAAACTTAGTACAGTGATTTTTGTCAATGTATTCATCTCTATCCCCTTTTTAAATGTTTATTAGAAAAGTATAACAATAAAAAAGGGGAAAATAGGGGGAAAATAATATTAGGTTCGATAAACGGAAACTTGATCCGTAAGACCTTCTGTCATTTGGTGTAGATGTTCTGCAGCAGCAGCAATCTCTTCAACACTACGTGCATTGGAGCAAGAGAGTTCGTTGATTTTAGCGATTTTATTGATGATACTATCCGTTGTATTAGCATTCATTTGAGTATCATTGGAAAGTTTTTCAATGGCAGTAACCGTATGTGCTAAAGCTAGTACGGCAGTTTCAGTATGGCTCCCTACTTCGGCAGAGGCACTAACTAACTGTTCGATTCGGCTCGCATTATGATTCATTTGCTCGGTGATATCATTGATTGATTGGACAATAACATTAACCGTAGCATTGGTTTCCACAAGACTTTTTTGAGTTCGTTCTGCTAACTTACGTACTTCATCAGCTACAACGGCAAATCCACGACCATGTTCACCAGCACGCGCTGCTTCAATTGCCGCATTGAGGGCAAGAAGATTCGTTTGATCAGCAATATCAGCAATAACGGTAAGAACTTGTTTTACTTGAGATGCTTCTTGAGAAAGAGAATTAAGTCTGCTATTAATTTCACCCTCCATTTGGGCAGTAAGAGAGAGTTGCTCGATTGTATTATGGAGTGCTTTTTGCGCTTCATGAAGATTGTCACGTGCACCAAGAGCTTGTTCTCGAACACTTTGTGCTTCACGAGAAGAGGTTTGCATAGCCTCTTTCATATCATCCGATTCCTGCGTTGTTTGAGCAACGATTTGCGCTTCTTTTTCAGCTGCTTTACCAATAGCAAGAGTTGTGACAGAGAGCTCGGCAGCAACTGAGAGGTTTTCACTAGATGCTGAGAGTATCGTCTGAAACGATTGGCGTAGTATAGTCACGAGTTCATTGAGTTTATGTCCCATATGCGAAAGTTCATCATTGCCTTGAATCTGTGTATTACCCGTAAAATCAAGTTTATGTGCTACGGTTTCAATTGTCTCTTCTAAGCGAACAATAGAGCCGGAGATATTATTAAGAATATAATAAAGCACACTCATCATGATGATGGCAGTTAATATAATAATCATCTCCATCACCGTTGCATTTGAGTCTAGAGTAGCAATATTTCTCTTGACCATTGCCTCATGAAGCTTATCTATGTCGCCAGTCATTGTTTTTTGGATTGAAAAAGAAGCCTTGTTAATATGTTTCATCTCCTCTCCCGCTTGAGTATTTTCAAATCCAACATTTCCGATCTCTTTGCCATATTTTTTTATTATTTCCAAACGAGAGAGATTACTTTCTACCCACATTTTATGAGCGGCAATAATCGTTTTTAAATGATCTTGATTTTCCTTTGAACGAGTCATCTTCAAAAGAGTTTCAAGTGTGTTGTGAAGCTTTTCATTTTGCTCGTTGTAGCGCACAAGAAAATCAGGTTTTTGATTTAGCTGATAGCCTCGAACCTCCATAATTGCACCGTTTGTGTAAGAACTAATATTGCCTAACAGGACCAGTCTTTCCGCCATTTTTGCCGTATCTTTATTATTTGAATAGGACAAGTATCCCAGTGTCAAGTAAATAACGAAGCTAAATGCCATAAAGGCACTAAGCTTCCCTTTAATAGTTGCGATGTTAATCAATGTAATATCTCCAAACGTTTTGTCAATTTTTGTAATTTTAACACTAAAAAGGGGGAAAAGGGGGGAGATCTAAAAAATCATAATAAATATAGTACCTTCTTGCGTATTTTTGACCTCAATGAGGGCATGATTGTTTTTTTCGATTATTGTTTTTGTCATATAAAGCCCTATTCCTGTACCACTTTTAGCATGTTTTGTACTAAAATAAGGTTCAAATATCTTCTCTATCGGCGTTACATGTACGCCTCCTGCATTATCTTCAATTGTGACAATATTTTTCATATCTTGTGTAAAAGTTTTTATGATTATTAAGCTTTCTTTCACATTTCTTTCCAAAATAGCATCTTTGGCATTACAAACAATATTGAGCAATGCTTGCGAAACCTCATTAGGATAACCGCATAGTAAAAAATCATTGTCAATCTCTATTTTAAAATTAATATCGCTGTTTTTTAAAGGAGAATCCATCAGTTTTCGCACATTATCTATAACGGATGATATTTTGTACTCTTCCTCTTTTTTGTTTGAAGTAAAAAAGTTTCTAAAGTCATCAATCGTCTTAGACATAAACATTATCTGATCGTTAGCCTCTTTGACTTTCGTTTGAAATTTTTCTTTGGTCAGTTTATCTCTTTCAAAAAAAAGCTCCAAATTAATAAGGATAGAAGAGAGCTCTGTTAGCGGTTGTCTCCACTGATGTGCAATATTTCCTATCATCTCTCCCATACTTGCAAGTTTGCTTTGATGCAGTAGCATTTTTTCTTTTTCATTAGCTTCATTTTCTTTTTTGAGTCTTTTGTATATCTCATTTTCAACTTTTATTTGTAGATTTTTATTGAGATTTTCCAAGGTATTTTGACTTTCTCTCAATTTATTGTTTGATTCATCAAGCTTTTTTAAAATGGTATCAAAGCCATAGCTAATGATGATTGCAGTAATGAGCATTAAAATAATCATAGTGATTAAACTCTGGAGTATAGCTTTATGAAGTATTTCTTTCCATTGCGTTATATCTTGCAAGAAGGTAATTTGAAAATTATTTGCTGCACTTAAACCGACGCTGCTAATAATATGCGGTACAAAGATACCATTTTTTGTAGTTATCTCTGAAAAATTGTTTATCTTACGATCTTTTATTATGCCATCAATGAAGTCGTTATTTTTTAACGCGAAAACAATGCTTTTATCGTCACTCTTTTGATAGGTAATATAAGTGTAGATATCCATAGAGTTTTTAATCTCAGATAAAAAGTATGTTGGGTCTATGACGAAAACGACGTAGCCTATGATTTTGGAGTTTGCATCTCTAGCCTCGGAAACAGCATGATAGTTAAACGTACCGTTGCTAAACCAAAAGCCATCATATGACTTTTTTGAACTATGTCTATAAGATAATTTTTTCTCAGGCATTTTCCCAAAATAGGTTAAAAGATCACCCTCTTTGTCATAAAAGCAAAACGAGTTTAAATAAGGGTTCTCTTTTCGTATGATGTTCCACCTGGGAAGGCTTAATTGATGAAGAGATACCGCGTTTTCTTTTTCAAATGCATCTTTTATCCCAAAAGAATCTATGTTTGCATACCCTCTAGTTACATAAAATTTTTTTGCTCTTTGAATCGTGGCTTCATAAAGAGATTTTGCATTTTGAAATACAGCATCTTGACGGATAGTGACAAACTCTTTGATATCTAAGTATCTGATAAGAAAAAAGGCTGCGGAGAGTAAAAAATATATGGCTAAAACAAATATAATTGTTTTTGTTTTGACACTAAATAGTTGCTTATAATTCAAAAATATATCCTATTCCGTGCACGTTTTTTATATAATCTTTACCTACCTTTTTTCTAATATCTTTGATAAGCGACTTTATTGCTTCTTTGCTAGGATGGTCATATTTCCAAATATAATCATAAATATCATCAAATGTTACGACTTGATTTGCTCTTTGTATTAAATACTCTAAAAGTCTGCTCTCTTTTTTTGATAATTTTATATCTACATTGTCGCAACAGATAATTTTTCTACAAGGATTATAGGTACAGTTTTCGCTCAAGTTTATAAAAATTTGATTGTCAACAAGTTCTAAAGCAGCTGTTTTTAGAGCGTCAATAAGCATATTTTTATCATATGGCTTTGTTAAATACTTTGTAATTTTTAGCTCTACAGCTCTCCATAAGTAGCTTTGTTCAGTATGAGCGGAGAGAATAATAATCGGAATTTTTTTATCAATTTGTCTGATATTTTTTGTGGCTTCAAGTCCATCCATATATGGCATACAGATATCGAGTATTACAACGTCATAATTACCAAGTGATATCTCTTCCATAACCTGAATTCCGTCCTTAACCGCTACGACTTTTTCAAAGAAAAGTTCTAAAATCTCAACGATGTTCCTGCTGATTCCATCTTCGTCTTCGGCATATAACACCTTTTTATCTGACAAGATGTCAAGAAGCTTATAATTTTCCATTTTATTCCTTCAAAATGAATTTACAATCTCATTTCGATCTATTTTATTATCTTGTCTTTGCTATGAACATTTGAGTATGGCATAAGTGCCTGTCGCGAATGCTACAAGTTTACCTTCATCATGAAGTTCTATAAGAACAAATGAAGTTGTTCTCCCTTGTCTTTTAATTTGTGCAGAAGCTATGAGATGTTTGCCTGAAGCGGGTTTGAGGTAGTTGATCTTTATCTCCATAGTCACAGCTGTAAACTCTTCACCAACATTTGAAACGGCTGCGTACCATCCTGTGTTATCCATAAGCGTAGAGATAACGCCGCCATGGATAAATCCTAGATGCTGTAAATGATACTCTTGTGTGAAAAGTTCCACCTCTGCCTTGCCATCACCACATGCTTTAAGCTTTGCGCCTATATGTTCTAAAAATGGAAATTTGATCTCTTTCACTTATATTCCTTTTGTATCACTCTGAAAAATAGATACTTGATTACGCCCACTCTCTTTTGCTTTATAGAGTGCGGTATCGGCTTGATGAAGTAGTTCGTCAATCGTTATACTTTCATGGCTTATAGCTACAACGCCAAATGAAGCAGTAAACTTTACTGGAGTTTTTTGAGATACGGGAATTTCCTGTACCATCATTTCTTTACGCAAACGCTCAGCAACTTCCATCGCTTTAGAGAGATCAGTTTCAGGTAAAAGAACAGCGAACTCTTCTCCGCCAATACGACCAATGATATCTATAGTTCGTAAAGTACTGCGACAAACATCAGCGATCTTTTGCAATACAAGATCTCCTATATTGTGTCCATAAGTATCGTTGACCTGCTTAAAATGGTCAATATCAAACATGATAAGAGCAAGTTTTCTGTCATAACGGGAAATACGTGAAAGTTCCGCTTCTGAATGCTCCATAAATGAGCGTCGATTTGCTAAACCTGTTAAGTAATCGGAATATGCTTGATGCTCGAGTTTTTCCTGAGTTCTATTATTTTCTATAGCAATGGCGGCAAGAGTGGCTGCAAAACTGATACGTTCTATATCAGCCTCCTTAGGTTTTGCCGGTTTAGTATGATAAATAGCAAATGTTCCAAGGACTTTGCCATAAGAGGACATAATAGGTTCTGACCAACATGCTCCCAAGTCAGCTTTTTGTGCCAATTCTTTGTAAGGTTTCCAATACTCATGGGTCATAATATCCTCGACAACAACACGCTCTTTGAGATAAGCAGCCGTGCCACATGAACCCACGCCAAGACCGATTTCAACACCTTCAAGCGCATCATTATAGAATTCTGGAAGGCTAGAAGATGCGCCAGAGTGCAGATGTTTTCCATCTTCATCCAGTAAAAGTATACTGCATTTTGAAGTAGGTTCTTCAGCCTCTATAGCCAGTGCAATAGCATGTAATATCTCAGGTAAAGGCAAACCTTTTGCTACCATCTCAAGCATCTTATCATGCGCGCGATTACGTTGTTCACTTTTCCAATGCGCGGTCATATCACTGAAATTTACCAGTCGCAATTCACCGATCCATGCGATACGAATGACGATATAACGCTGAGTTCCATCCTTACATGTAAGGCTTCCTTCTATTTCAGGAGGAGTCGTACCATTTTTATAAGCCAATATAACAGCGTTATACCATGGCAAAATAACATTTTTTCTATAATCCTCATCAGGATAAACCTTCTTGTAATATGTGTCAATATCAGGTATATCTTCGAGTGTATAGCCAAATAGTTCTGTAAACTGATGATTGATATATTCTATATTCCCATTGAGGTTTGACCAACCTATTGCAATGGGTGAAAAATTTAAAATATCTTCTAGTTGAATACGCTGCGCTGTACTTTTATGTAAGTCATGTTCGAGTGCTTCTTGACGTAACTTTATCAATCCATTTGAAGCTAGCATCTGCGCCATTTCCACCATACACTCCATAAGCGATTCCATCTGTTGGCCGGAGACAATGGGAACGCTCAAGATTGCATCCATGTATGCTTCTTTGTCATAAGCAAATTTTGTAGCTTGTTCTTGAAATAGAGCAATATCTGGTGCAGAATTCAGAACTTGTCCCAAAAACAAAGTTGCCAATCTGTGCCCTTCTATGACGATTGGTGTTGCATACTCAAGTAAACCATTTTTGCAAAAAGAGTGTGAGACTTCACCATCGTGCAACTTATGCATAAGCTCAAGATTACTCTCTAGACAATTTTTATGGCTTTGTGGATTTACTCTATGAAATGCAGCACAAGCATCAACCCAGCCAGCTCGAGAGATTACCTCTCCATCCTCGTCTATTAGGGCATTTGGAACTCCAGTTCCTTTGAAAAAACTCTCCAAAATTTTTGAAAATGCAGGGACATCTACTAAATCGCTAAATGTATACTTTGTGATCTCAAACTCGCTACTAGTTTCCACTGACATTTCCTCTGTTCTTTTAAAAAAATATTATATATTGTTATGTTAACATTTTTTTGATTTTAGGTACTTAAAAATATTTTACACTTCTAAGCTTTTAAAGAAACTATTATAAAACTGTTTCGCCGTTCTTCCGCTTCTACTAGCACGTACTTGAGCAAAACGAAGCGCCTCTGCATGTAAGAGTTCTTTGTCCCCTTTATATGCTTTAAAGTAGCTATCAACGACTGTTAAATATTCAGCTTGGGAACCGCTATAAAATGAGAGCCATAGACCAAATCTGTCGCTGAGTGATATCTTTTCTTCAACACTGTCCGAGTAATGAAGCTCGCCGTTATCTCCAACTTTTGTGCCTTCATTGTCACTGCGGTATTCTGTGATGAGATGGCGTCTATTTGAAGTTGCGTATATCTTGACATTGTTCGGCGGTGTTTCTATGGAACCCTCAAGGATGCGTTTGAGCCCTTTATACCCTTTTTCGCCCTCTTCGAATGAAAGGTCATCGCAAAAGATGATGAACTTATAAGGAAGATGACGGATCATATCTGAGATCTCTATAAGGTCGTCAAGATCATCTCTGTCTATCTCGATAATACGAAGATTTTTGGCTTGGTAGGCATTGAGAAGCGCTTTGATCAGTGAAGATTTTCCAGTCCCTCTTGCACCCC
>JBBRBK010000056.1:0-12404 GCA_038205935.1 Campylobacterales bacterium | reverse complement strand
AACTGATGGTTTATGCTCTTTATAAAGTGCATAAAACTCATCCATATTATGCTCTTGAGAAGTCGTTCTTACGATCTTAGCACCCACTTGTTTTGCATAAATCTCATACATCGCAAAAGTAACGCTATTCATAAGTACAGTTGAATTATTCATAGCTTTTGCATGGATCAAAAATTCGATAACTTGATCGCTTCCAGAACCGATAATAATATTTTTAACGTCAACATCATATTTTTTTGCAAGGGCATTTTTGAGCTTTAACATCGAGTCATCTGGATACAAAGCCATATTTTTTACAATGCTTGAAACAGCATCTTGCACTTTTTGAGAACATCCAAAAGGATTTTCATTGCTTGCAAGCTTCACGATATCTTTTGGGTCAATTCCATATTCTCTTACAACAAGTTCTATCGGCTTACCTGCTTCATAACTTTTTATATCTGCTAAATGTTTATTAAATTCCATATTTTTCCTTTACATAACTTCCAAGCCATGTGACTTCTTTAGGGTGTTTTGCTATTACTCTTTGAACTGCTTCATCATCTATATGACCAAAAAAGTCGATAAAAAACCAGTATCCCATTTTATTTTTCTCTTTTGAAGGACGTGATTCTATTTTTGAAAGATTGATCTTTTCATCATTAAAGTCTTGTAAAAAGTTTACAAGAGCTCCAGCTTTGAGTGGATCTTTGAGCTTAACCAAAACAGATGTTTTGTCATCTTTACTGATACCGTTTTTAAAATCACTCAATATTACAAATCGAGTCGTATTATCTATAGTATCTTCTACATTTTCAAACATTGTAGGCACACCATACAATTTTGCGGCAATATGACTACAGATGGCTGCAGATTCGGGATCAGCTGCTGCTAAAATCGCTGCTTTTGCAGTTGATTCTACAGGAATTTGCTCAATGTTTATAAGTTCATGTTCTTGTAAAAACTCTCGGCACTGACCAAAACCCTTATCTTTTGAATAGATACGTTTGATATCTTTGAGCTCTCTTGCCTTTGAAGCAAATGCCATATGAATGGGCATATAGAGTTCTGAGACAATTTTAAGTGAAGATTTTGCAAGCAAATCGAGTGTCTCTCCCACAACTCCATCACGAGAGTTTTCTATAGGAACAACGCCAAACTTTGCTCGTCCAGCTTCTATAGTTTTAAAAACAGACTGTATAGAACTAAGAGAAAGATAAGAACTCATTGCTCCAAAACGGCTTTCAGCAGCTTGATGGGTAAAGCTTCCCTCAGGCCCAAGATAGGCTATGCGTTCTGGAAGTTCAAGGTTACGAGCAACAGCAAAAATTTCCAAGTAAATTGCCTCAATAGCTGAGTCATTCAAAAGACCATTCTCTTTTTTATTTTTTCCACTTAAACGCTTGATGATCGCTTTTTCACGTTCAGGTCTATAAATCGCACCACCCGTTTCATTTTTGATCTCACCAACGCGTACAACTACTTGCATACGGCTATTTAAAAGCTCTAAAATCTGATCATCAATAGCGTCAATTCTTGTTCTGCACTCTTCTAATGTTTTCATAATTTCTCCATCACTTCTTGCATATCAGAGAATACTTCATCTGGTTTTTCCTCATCTTTTAAAAAGGGAATAATCTCAGAAGCTTTTTTGTACTTTCCACTTAACACAAACACAGTTTTCATACCAAAGATCGCCGCACCGCTCAGATCACCTTTTACATCATCACTGATAATGGTGATATCTGTAAACGCTATGTTAGAACTTTGTTCTTGAATTTTTCTCAGAGCTTCTTTATAAAAATTATCACTCGGTTTTCCAACAACTTCATATGGCACGGAAGTTGCAAATGAAAGCATCTTTAGTATCGCTCCCACTCCCGGGTATCTTTTCTTATTTTTTGCATAGATCGTCGTCTCATGCATCCCTACAAGTTTTGCACCGCTAAGTAAAAAGTCGATGATTTGTGCATATTCTTCAGAATTATAATCATTTTTTATCGATACTAAAACAGTTTTTGGATTTTCATAATCTAAAGAATATCCCATACCAATAAGCACATCTAAAAACTCTTTGGTTCCATACGCTGCTAAACCTTGGTCTTTATTGAGCTTACTTTCTAAGAGCATCAAAGGATCAAGATAATGCTCTTTTTTGATATTTAATCTAACGCTATGAAGATAATTTAAAAACGCATCACTTGCATGTTTTGTATTATTCGTGATCACCATGTAGGGAATATTTTGAGCATTGAGATTTTCTATAAACTCTGTACTCCCACGAATAGGCAATTTTTTATCATCACAAATCAAAGTCCCCTGAACATCAATAAAGTAGGCTTTTTGCATCTTGATATTATTCATTTTTATTCATTATTTTCTTGTAAAAAATCTTTTTCTAACGCGATGATATCTTCAAAGGTCTCACGCTGACGAATCATTCTATCCACTCCGTTTTCGACCGCTATTTCAGCACTACGTCCGCGAGTGTTATAGTTGCTTCCCATACCAAAACCGTATGATCCGGCACTGTGTACGATCAATAAATCATTATGAGAAAGGGAAGGAAGTTCATAATCTTTTGCCAAAAAGTCACCGCTTTCACAAACAGGTCCCACGATATCCGCTTTTGTTGTTTCACCCTCGTCTTTTAGGGATTCTATTTTATGATAAGCATTGTAAAGACTCGGACGGATAAGGTCGTTCATCGCGCCATCTACGATGATAAAACGCTTATCTTTATTTTTTTTCTCATATAAAACACGAGTCAAAAAGTAACCTGCATTTGCTGTAAGATAACGTCCAGGTTCACACACGATCGTCAAATCAAGCCCAGTTAAAGTCGAGAGAATTGCTTGCGCATAATCATAAGGAGTGATCGTTGTTTCATCTTTGTAAACAACGCCAAGTCCGCCACCGATATCAAAAAATTTGAGATCAACATCAATTACTCGTAACGAGCGAACAAGGTCTGCAACGATGATAGCAGACTCACGAATAGGCTCTAGTTCTGTAAGCTGGCTGCCGATGTGAAAGTGGATTCCAACTGGATCAAGATGTGAAGAATTTTTTGCAAAAATATACATACGTTTTGCACTGTCAATATCTACACCAAATTTGTTTGCACTCAGACCCGTTGAGATATAAGGATGTGTTTTAGGATCGATATTTGGATTTACTCGCACACTAATACGACAAACTTTATCCAGTTTTTTAGAGATCATATCGATGCGTTCAAGTTCTGCGATGCTCTCTGCATTGATATATAAAATATCATGTTCTATCGCTTCTTGTATCTCATCATCTTGCTTTCCAACACCGCTAAAAAGGATTTTATATGGAGGAATACCGGCCATCAAAGCACGTCTCACTTCGCCGATAGAAACACAGTCTGCACCGCTTCCAAGACGAGCAAAATTTTGAACGACACTCAAATTTGAGTTTGCTTTTACAGCGTAAGAGAGAAGAGATTTTTTACCTCTAAAAGCTTCTTTTAACGCAGTGTACTGATCTTTCATATAATCAAAATCATATACATAAAGTGGAGTTTTATATTTATCCGCTAATTCTTGAAAATTTATCACTAAAATTCCTATTTTTTTTTGATTTTATCCAAAATTTGCTTAAGAGCATCTCTGTGATTTATCGGATATTAAAACGTTTGTACTGAACCATCGAGAGAATTAAAAGGATAAAAACAGGTAAAACAATACCTACTTCACTGGAGACAGTTTTATTGTTTGCGTATTCAATCATCATAAAAATAACTCCCCAGACAACAAGAGTAGATAAAATGGCAGCAAAACTAAAGAGCGAAACATTCAAAAATCTCCCACTTGTAGGAACAAAGAAAAATATAATAACTATCAGTGCGGGGACAAAAAATGGATAGATAAATATCTTGTAAAGTGAACTTTTTATCTGAGAAGTATTGATCTTCTGATTTTGAAAAAGATAAAGTGCATCTACAGCATCACCAATCGTAAAATTCACTTTTCCCTCATAAACCTGATCCAAAATCTTTGGTTTAAAATCATGTAACATTGCGAGATCTGGCACATTAGACATCTCAATACCATTTTTTATAGGACCTACTATGCTTGGTTTTTTCATAATATGTGCATCTTTTAAGTGCCAATCGCCATCTCGATAAAGAGCTTCTGTCGAACTTATCATCTCTTTTAAATTACCATTTTCAACAGAAAAAACTCTGACGTCTGTTGCCTTTTTTTGTAAAGGAGAAAGTTGTCCAAAATAGATATATTTATCTTCATATGTAAAGAAAAGATCACGCGTTGGGTTCAAATACTGCTGTGTTTTTCGAATATTGTTTGCGAACTCATCGGCTCTTGCAAAATTTGTTGCATGCGCGGATATAAACAAAAGAATAATCAAAGTAGAAACATAAATAAAAGGTTTTAATACATCTGTTCTTGAATATCCAAGGGAATAGAATGAGACAAGAGCATTACTTCGTATAAGATAAATTTTTGTCGATATCATCGCAAAAACAAGAGCTAGCGGAAGAAGCATATCTATGGCAAAAAAGACTCTGTAAACCAAATAAATCAATAGTATATTTGCAGATTTTGGAAGATCATTGACGTTTTGAAGATAATCAAAACCCACCATAAACATGATAAGCGCAATCAATATAATAAAAAAATATTTCAGATAATGAAAAGAGATGTATTTAAATGCTAGCATAAGGCAATTGTATCTAAATCTGTTTTATAGAGTATTGTGAAGAGACATCATCAAAACTCATCGTTTGGAGTTTTTCGATTGCATCTACGGCCGTGGAAATCCATTTATCTAGATGCTGTTTTTCATCCTCTGTAAATGGAGCTAACACAAAAGAAGAAACTTCCCCTTTGTGGGTTGGTTTTCCAATCCCCATTCTCACTCTTGCATACTCTTTAGATATTGCTTCGTCCGTTGATTTGAGTCCATTATGACCACCGTGACCACCTGCAAATTTGAAACGTAAAGCACCAAAAGGAAGATCAAGATCATCGTGAATTACTAAAACTTTATCAATTTTATAAAAATTCTTTACAGTTACAATAGAACGACCGGAGATATTCATAAAAGTCATAGGTTTTAAAAGATAATTGTCTTTTGATTTGAAAAGTTCACCTTCGAATGAGGCTTTTGAAATAGGAGTTGCAGAAGTTCTTCGCACTAGCTCATCAATAACCATAAAACCGATATTATGGCGTGTACTAGCGTACGCCGAACCTGGGTTTCCAAGTCCGACAATAAGCATGATTATTTCGCTTTAATAATAGATACTACAGCAACACGATCAGAGTCTGTAAAAGTTACATTTGCAATTGGATCAAGGTCACGAATCATTTTAGAATCGCCTACGTCCATTTTTGTAACATCTACTACGATTGCTTTAGGAAGATCTTCTATAGCAGCTTTAACACGTAAACGTCTTTTTGAGATATTTACCATACCTTTGTTTTTAAGACCAAATGCTACACCAGCAGTAGTTACTGGAATAAAGTAATGTGCTTGTAAGCCTGTTTGAGCGATCATAAGATCAACATGTAATAATACACCTGTTACTGGGTGAGATTCGTATGATTGAACAACAACATTCATCTCATTTCCATTAACTTTTACTGGAAACGCGATAGTCTCTTTGTTGCGAACAGTACGGATATACTCATTTTGTTTAAATGCAGCATGGATATTATCTATCCCTCTTCCGTAAATGTTTGCAATTAGATATCCATCACGACGCAACGCATTTGTACCACGTTTACCGATACTCTCTCTAATTATGCCTTCTAACATACTAAATCCTTAATTTTAAAAATGGGTGGAATTATACCTAAAATAATTAAATAAGTTACTCTTTTAGCCCGAAAATTTCATCTTCTCTGTACTCTTTTTTCGTTTTTTGTTCCTGTTCATTAGAAGGAAGAACAATTTTATCATCAAAGCCCTCCATTTTTAATTTCAAATCTGAAGGAGAAGTCGCATTTTCAAATGCTTTTTCTTGGGTAATTTTACCCGTTCTATAGAGATCCAAAATTGCCTGATCAAAGGTTTGGGAGCCATAAATCTCTTTTCCCTCTGCCATCGTATCAACAATTTCATCATCACGATTTTCTTTTATAAGTTGCTCAATACGAGGAGTACGCACCAAAACTTCAAGTGCTGCAATACGTTTATTATCAACCGTTTGAATAAGACGCTGAGAAATAACCCCTTTCAAAACACCTCCAAGCGTTAGACGAATTCTGTTTTGCTCATTTGTTGGAAAAGTTGAGATAATACGATTGACTGTTTCTTTTGCATCTAAAGTATGTAAAGTTGAAAAAACAAGGTGACCTGTGTCAGCTGCATGTAAAGCTATTTCTATCGTTTCTCTATCACGCATCTCTCCAACAAGGATGATATCCGGATCTTCACGAAGTGCTGCACGCAAAGCCGCAGCAAACGATTTTGTGTCTTGACCGACACTTCTTTGATTGACGATACATTTTCTATCTTTATGAACAAACTCGATCGGATCTTCAATAGTAATAATATGCTTACGTCTTGTCCAGTTAATCTCATTAATAAGCGCTGCAAGTGTCGTTGATTTTCCACTTCCCGTAACTCCAGTCACTAAAATAAGTCCACGTTCAGCAGCTGTAAACTGATGTACTACTTTTGGCAATAAAAGCTCATCTACAGTTAAAATTTTTATCGGAATGACACGAAAGACAGCCGAAACGCCATCCATTTGAAAGAAAATATTTACACGAAAACGGTTTTTTTCATCAAAAGGATAAATAAGGTCAAGCTCTTTGTTTTCAACAAACTCACCAAATCGTCCACGTAAAAGCTCTTTTGCAAAATTCAAAGAATCTGCATGAGAAAATATTTCTCCTGAGAGTGGAATAATCTCTCCATTGATACGAGCGCGAATAACTGAGTTTGCCTTTACATGTAAGTCACTTCCACCTGCATCTATCATTCGTTTGAGATAGGCTCTTACCTTTTTTAGTGTCTCAAAAGTAAGCTGTGAAATATCTACTTGACTATTAACTGGTGATTGATTCATAAATTCTCCAATATCTCTTTAAATGCAACTTTAAATGCTTCGAGTCCATCTTCTATCTGAACACGCACAACTTCATCAAAATCAATTCCAACACTTTTTATCTCTTCAAAAAAAGCATCTATTTTTTCTTGCGAGATAGGAAGCTTCGCTGATTTATCCTGACCTTTTATATAGGCTTTAATAGTATCTATCGGAGCCGTATTGACACTATTATATGCTAAAAGCTCATCTACATAATAAGAAGCTCTTAGATTATCACCTTTGACCCCCGTGCTCGCAAAAAGTGTACGACAACGGCTTACTTGTAAGGCTTCTACGCTGTTATATATGCTTGCGGCATTATAAACTCCAGCAAGAGATGGAGTAATATTTTTTGATTCTAAAATCGTATCTAATGCCCGATCTATTCGACTAACAAAAACACTTATGACCGTATCTACGGAAGAACCTGATTTTTCTAGTCCTCTTTGAAATGCTTTTGCACAAGAGACAGCTTGCTCTTTTGAAAAGATCAGTGTTGCATTGACAGCAATGCCAGAAGCAACAAGCTCTTCCATCGCCTCATATCCTGCCGTCGTCGCCGGAATTTTTATCATAACATTTGGTCTATTTATGCTTACATGTAAGCGTTTTCCTTCTTCTATGCTCGCCTGTGCATCATCACAAAGAAACGGATCAACTTCTATACTTACATAACCGTCATCACCCTTATCATAGAGCTGTTTTAAGATATCAGCTGCCTTTTGAATATCAAAAATCGCTACAGCCTCGTACTTTTCTTTTGGAGAAAATCCACTTAAAGTTGCAAGTTGCTCTTTATACGCAGGAGATGAAAGAATCGCATTTTTAAAGATTGCAGGATTACTCGTCGCACCATTGATAACACCAGAGTTTATAAGCTCTTTAAATTCATTATCCAAATAATCACGTTCGATAAAATCAGCCCACAACGAAAATTTTAGTTCTTCAATAACCATATAACACCCTAATATCTATTTTAAATGATTATAGCATTTTTCAATTCAAATCTTTATTTTTAAAAAAAGTAATTGAGTGCAACTTTATAACTCTTTTGGGGAGTTATCTCTTTGTCTTTATATTCATAAGAAAACTGCAATGAAATTTTCTTATTTACTCTGTAATTTTCACTCACGTTTGCAAGCCACTGATTTTTTTGAGCATAATACCATCGGTGTGTCAGCTCTAAATTTGTCGTAAAGTTTTCTGATTTATCTAAAACAACACCAACTGAACTCCCTACTCCTGTTTGCAGATTTGCATTAAAATAGGTAAAAGGATCTGCTAGAGCATAGAGATAACCATAGTCATTTCCCCAACTATATCCTGCACCCACTGTAAAAATATAATGTGCATCATTATCCATAAAGTTTTTATCAAATCCCGTTTTCATCCGCCAAGAAAACTCTGGAAAAAATGTGCTTCTTTGAGACAAAGATTCGAGTGAAACTAAGGTGGCTTTTTCCAACTGAATTTTATGATCACTATAACTCATCTCAAAATCTAAAAACTCGATCTGAGTTCCACGCATAAAACCTACACTACTATCGCGTATATCGTGATATGCAGGACGCAATCCTAGGTATTGGATAGATTTTCCATCACGCCATCCTTGGGCCACAGAGGTACGCAGAGCTCTATTTCCAATGTCTGGATTTGGAGGTGTAAAGATCTCCAACGGCTTGCCTTTACCTAAAGATGCCCGAGCACTTGAGATCTCGTAAAAACGTTTTATATACTGCTCTTTTTTTATTTTACCTTGCATAAGTTTGTATTCTAAAAGATCGATTGCAGCTTCTAAAACAACCTGCTTTTGTTCTAAACTCAGATTTGTATCTTCGATAATATCTTGCAAAGCTATCTTTTCATCCACAAGTTTTAAAGTTTTCTCTTTTGCATCTTCACCCAATACTTTTTCATATGCTAAAAGTTCAGTTCTCTTCGATGCTCTGTAGCTTTTTTCTTTTACGAGATTTTGTTCTTCTATGACATGTACGGTCTCAAGTGGAATAACCTGATATCTGAAGTTTTCTCTCAGGTGCAAAGATGGACGCGCAACCTCTAAAAGCCACAGCATATTGTAAGAACAATTTTCAGTAAAAAAATAGTAAAAGGAAGAAGTATCGCTAAGTTCCCAGATATGACGCAACATCTTCTTTGTCTCTTGCGGCGTCAAGTCAAGATCATATTCCCAAATATCGCGCGCTTCCGTATCGCGATATTCTTTGAGTTTTTCGTAATAGGGCAAAAGAGAATACGTCCCATAATAGCCGCCAGTCAAACCTTTCATGGCAAATATAATTCCATTTTCTTTATCTGGATCTGCTGCGGCTGCGTAGTTGATGGCATACGAAAGCAGTTTAGAGTTATATGATGAATTAATACGCAAAAAAGTGTGTCCAAACATCGATGCAGGAGAGTTAATATGCGCGGCTGGAAAAACAAGAGTCACAGATTTTGGATCAAGCTTCTTGACTATCTCATCATACTTCTTACATGTAACGATTGGAAGATCTTTAAGCTCAAGTTTTTCTTTGAGCCATTCTAAACGAGCAGGAAATCTACATGCACTCGAATTGTCATCCAGTCTTGTTTCATTGTAAAAAGCATCTATAGTCGCATGAAGTTCGCTTTGTGGAGAAGTTTTTCCGTCTTTTGCGAAGAAAAACTTTGGATCATCTATCTCACTCTCTTTACCTGTAAAATGGAGTAAAAGATGCCAATACCTTTCATCTGAGAGATGAAGTGCATCAGCTTTTTTTTGATATTCTTGAATATCTGCATAGGCAAAAGAGAAACTCAAAAATAAGAAAAAAATAATATGAAAATATTTGATGAAAAATCCTAAGTGAAGATTATAAAAAGGAACTAAGCGAAAAGATTCGCCTAGTTAAGTCGCATTAAAGTACAGTAGTTGAGATGTTGTCAAGTACGTCTGACATCTTTGCATTTTGAGATGCGTAGATATTATTATAGTTCGCTTGAAGAGCCGAAGCAAAAGCTGTTTTATCTTGAACATTTAAAAGTTCTGCCAAAGTATCTACAGACTCACCATGCCCTTTTGAGATTTCGCTTGCAAGTTGATCCATATTTGATGCAACAAACTCAGATGCTCTATCATTCATTACAAATGTTGCTTGTTTACAGCCAAGTGTTCCTGAAGTGATACCAAAAGTCTGGTTTCCAAAGATACCGTTTGTTGTAGCTTGAAGTGCTAGCATTACAGCTGATGAGTTATCTCTGATTATCATCGCACCAAGACCACAACCAGTCTGATCATTTACCGTCGCTGAACCTGTCGTTGCCAAAGCTAACGCTACTACCGCACCTAATAAAATCTTTTTCATTGTCACATCCTTTAATTTAAAATCTAGGCTAGTATAAATGGATTTAGCTTAAGTCATGTTTATTGGACTAAAGAATTATTCATATTATTTATCTTTTTTACACATTGTGAACACAAAATTAGCTTTTCGACTCTTTCTTAGTTTAGATCCCCATCTTTCCAATATTTCGTTCCTTGTATGGTCGCTTGAAGAGCGAGTCCGTTTTGCGTGAGTTTGTAGATTCTTACACCCGGTTCAACTGTTATGGCAGCGTTTAATGCTCCGCCTTCATTTCCAGCTTTTATTGCCGCGTCTGCTTGAGCATTTGCTTCCCAGCCATTTGTTACAAAATTATCAAAAACTTTCTTGTTTTCGAAGATAAATATAATTCTAAAATCTTTCACACCAAGTCCAAATCCAACTCCGCCTGAAGCCATATTCATATAGATATTTTGTCCACTTTGGTTGTTATGTGCAACACCTTTTCCGCCCTCGGCTGAAAGTAAGATGAGATTGACTCCAAGATTGGAAAATGTCGCGTAACCGTACGCATTAGCTATCATCTGCTTTGAATCTGGTGCATATTTATAAACCAAGCCTAGTGTTTCTTTACTTGTATTTAAACGCTCTTCTCTTATATCCATGTTGCTTTTCCCAGACCAAAATCCAGAAAACATCGTTACCGCCGTTACCATCACTAAAAACAATTTTACTAATTTCATTTTACTCTCCATTCATGATTTATTTCTTCAAACACAACACTCTTTAAACGACTTAAGAAGTGCCCACGTGTAACCTCTTTTGCGCCTAAACTCAGCAGATGCGGAGTGGGAACTTGGCAGTCTATAAAGTCGTATCCCCACTCTTTTAAGTGTTCCACCAAAACAGCAAAAGCAGCTTTGGAAGCGTCATTTACTCTTGCAAACATACTCTCTCCGCAAAACACTCCACCAACAACAACACCATAAGCTCCTCCGACAAGTATACCATCTTGATATGCTTCCACGCTGTGCGCTTTTCCCATTCCGTAGAGAACATTATACGCTTCTATTATCTCAGGTTGGATCCATGTACCATCTTGTCCCTCGCGTGGGACTTTTGAGCACTCGGTGATGACATCTAAAAATGCAAAGTCAAACTTGTATGTAAAATGTTTCATTCTTTTTTTGAGTGAAGGACGAAGTTTAAAATCAGAGAGCTCTAAGATAAAACGGGGATTTGGAGACCACCAAAGGATTGGGTCGCCTTTGGCGTACCACGGGAAAATCCCATTTTGGTAAGCGCGTATAAGACGTGATGGAGAAAGATCGCCGCCGTAAGCTACGATGCCATCCTCGGAGGCATCTCTAGGGTCTGGGAAAGTTAGCTGATAAGAAAGACGAGGAATTTGCAAAGACTACTTCTCTTTATATTCAAACGTCAACTTTTCATCAAAGTCTATATCTACATCGCCACCATTTTTAAGTTTGCCAAAGAGCATCTCATCAGTGAGCGGATTTTTAACATTTTCTTGGATAAAACGTACCAATGGACGTGCGCCCATCTCTTTGTCATAACCCATCTGCGCAATATAACCTATCGCTTTATCGCTTACATGTAAGGCTATTTTTTTCTTAGCAAGCTCTTTATTTATATTGTTGATGAATTTTCTGACAATGCGCTCGACTATATCCATTTTTAGAGATTTAAATTCTACAATCCCGTCCAAACGATTTCTAAACTCTGGCGTAAAAAACGATTTTAAAGCCTCACCGCGAGAGAGTGAACTATCTGCATTAAAGCCCATCACATTACGCTCACTTGCACCAACATTGGAAGTCATAATGAGTATGACATTTTTGAAGTTCGCTTTAAAGCCATTATTGTCCGTAAGTGTCGCGCTATCCATCACTTGAAGTAAAATATTTACCAAATCAGGATGTGCTTTTTCTATCTCATCGAGTAATAAAACCATATATGGATGCTTTTTCGCGGCCTCAGTTAAGAGTCCGCCCTGCTCAAATCCCACATATCCC
>JBBRBK010000055.1:0-12434 GCA_038205935.1 Campylobacterales bacterium | reverse complement strand
GGTAAGGCCTCGGTTTTTGGTACCGATATCAGGGGTTCGAATCCCTTCACCCCATCCATCTATAAAAAAATTCTTCTCTTACATTATAAAACTCTGAACTTTTGCTTTACCTCTTATAAAATATACCGATTAGATTTTATTATACACATACGCTTTGTCTAGATTTGAGTTACAATAGTTTTTCTCATCTAAGGATTGGCTATGAAAAATAGTATTACTATGATTGACAATAGAACTAGTAAAAGTTATGAATTTGATATTTTAGAAGCAACACGTGGTCCGAGTGTTGTCAATATCTCCTCATTTTTTGCACAAACTGGAATGTTTACTTTTGATAACGGATATACATCGACTGCAAGTTGTAAATCAACTATCACTTTTATAGATGGAGAAAAAGGCGAACTTAGATATCGAGGTATTGATATCGAAGAACTGGCATTAAATCACAGCTACCTTGATGTCTGTCATTTGCTCTTGAATTCTCGCCTACCAACTGAACAAGAATCTTTAGAGTTTGATTTAGAACTGCGTCACCGCTCATTTTTACATGAAGGACTTCGACATCTTTTTCAAGCCTTTCCCTCCGATTCTCATCCTATGGCAACACTTTGTTCAGCCACTTCTGCCCTCTCTACTTTTTATTTTTCACATTTAGAGATTTGTAAAGAAGATGAGTACCAAGAGATGGCAAGAAGGATCATCGCAAAAATGCCTACAATTGCTGCCTTTGCATATAGGCACTCCATTGGTGCTCCATTTATTCAACCAGATATCAACAGAGGTTTTACTGAGAACTTTTTATATATGTTACGAGCTTATCCGGGAGGAAAAATGCATCGTGGCATCAACGGAGAAGAGAAAATAAAAGAGATAGAGATAAAAGCACTCGACACGATTTTTACGCTTCATGCAGACCATGAACAAAATGCTTCGACAACCACAGTCCGAGGCGTGGCATCCACCGGTGCTCATCCATATGTCGCTATTAGTTCTGGTATCTCTGCGCTTTGGGGACGAGCACATGGAGGCGCTAATGAATCTGTTATCGCACAGTTAGAGATGATTGGAAGTGTGAAAAATGTAGATACATATATAGAGCGTGCAAAAGACCCAAATGACTCATTTAGACTTATGGGATTTGGACATCGTGTCTATAAAAACTATGATCCAAGAGCCAAAATATTAAAAACACTTCAAGACCAACTCAAAGATGAGCTCAATATAGATTCAAATCTTTTAAAAATAGCACATAAAATAGAGACTATTGCTTTAAGTGATGAATATTTTATCAGTCGAAAGTTATATCCAAATATAGACTTTTATTCTGGCATTATCCTAACAGCACTCAAGATTCCTACCTCTATGTTTACACCTGTTTTTGTCATCGGAAGAACTGTTGGATGGATAACACAGTGGATAGAATTTAAAAAAGATAAAGATGCAAAAATCGCTCGTCCTCGTCAACTCTATCTAGGAGATTAACTTTGTAGGAATAATTCCTACGAAGAAAAATATCTAAAGAAAAACAAGCTATAATTCCGCTTCCAAAACTCCACAAAATATACACAATCAATAATTTTCATTAGAGGAAAAAACAGATGAAACAATCGATATTAATAGCCATGGCAATTCTCTTATTTACAGGATGTATGCCACAATCAACGCCACAACCGTCTCAAGCGGCTTGTCTCAACAGTGCCCAGTTAAGTAGTTATGGTTATGACTCTCTTGCGCGTGTCGCAAATTTGCTTCGTGAAGATAAAAAAAATATTGATACTTTCGATGGATTTATAGGTGCGATGAGAGTAACTGTCAACAACTATGCAACTATGATTAAATCAAGTGTTTACATCAGCAATGTTGTAAGATTTTTACCTATTCCCTACGCCGGAGAGATTTCCAACACAACAAAACTGATCTCAAAAACAGCGCTTCATCTTAGTGTTGCAGCCGATGCATTGGATCGTTACAAAAAAAGCTCAGCATCTTTTTTGGATAGCTTTGACAAACTCAGCCCTAATACAGCACCACCAGCTGACTTAGCTAGATTGGCAACTTTTGCTGATTCTGTCTTGTTGCGTGATGCACGAAATTTACAAGTATCTTTAAAACAGATATCATCATCAACGGCGATGATGGCGGCAACAACGCAAAGTATAGCGGATGCACTAGATACGACAGGAAATTATTTTTCTCAAGCAAAAAATTATGTAGGATTTTCAAAAGCTCCAGAAACTGCTTCTACTTCGGATAAAACGAAAGTCAATGAAAATAGAAACTCAATCAATGCAAAAATGATACAGTTAAATCAAAAAATTACTCTTCTTGAGCACAGTGCGGATACGAACCGTCTCAATATTGAAAAGGCTCGTATTTATACTGATTTAGCAGTTCAGCTAAGTCAGTAAAAGAGTTAGATATTTAAAATCAGTGATCCCATTCCCTTAGACATAGTTCCTAGTGGAATTTTAATTCCCTCTTTCATATGATCTGCAAAAATACGATTTAGCCAGACTCTGTTTGTTTGTACTTTTTGCAGAACCAAATATTCTTTATTATCTATTGTAAAAGTCATATATGAACCGATTGTAATGAAGAGTTTTTGTGTCTCTCCCTCAGGTGCAAGAATAAAATTCAGCGTTTTTTTCGTTGTATCTACAGTAGCATTCTCAACCGTACCATATCCTCGAGACTGGAAGTAAAGAGAAACAGCGGAAGTTAAAATTTTAGAACGAAAAGAATCCATTTGTGAAAGTTCTGTCGCGCTAAGAGATCCAACGAGAAGAAACAGTATTAAAGCAAAGCGTTTTAGCATCAAGTATCCTTATTTTTGAGGCGAATTATATCTTTATTCCTACCTAAAGTGATAGGAAAGGATATAATCTCCTAATGAAAACTGCTAACAATTACACAGTGCTTATCATTTTACTTGCACTTCTCACCTCGGTAACTCCATTATCCATTGACACTTATTTACCCTCGATGCCTGATATCGCAAGATCTTTACATGTAGATATAGAAAAAATCGAGATGACCATAAGTATCTTCTTGATCTCTTTTGCTATAGGACAACTTTTTGGTGGAATACTCTCAGATAGATACGGCAGAAAAAAAATCGCTCTTATCGGTTTAAGTGTTTTCACTTTAGCGAATTTTGCTCTTTATTTTTCTGCCTCACTGCAAGAACTTTATATCTTCCGCGCTATCCAAGCATTTTCAGGGGGACTTGCCATCGTAAACTCTTCTGCTATGGTAAGAGATATTTTCCACGGCAAAGAAGCGGCTAAAGCTTTTTCAACTATCGCATCGATCACAATGCTAGCACCTATGCTTGCGCCAACACTTGGAGCTGTCATCATCTCTTATTTTAGGTGGAATTACATATTTTTATTTTTAGGATTATATTCTCTCTTCGTCTTAGTTGCACTTTCGTTTAACTTGGTTGAAACTGGCACACCTACAAAATCGAAGGTCTTAGAAGCATATAAAAGAGTTTTAACCCATAAAGATGCACTTGGATTTATCATCGCTCTCTCATTTGGCTTTTCAGGTATGTTTATCTTCATTGAAAAATCAAGCTTTATTTACATTAGCTATTTTGGCGTATCAAAACAACTCTTCCCTTTTCTTTTTGGACTCAATGTATTAGTAATGATTTTACTCACTCGTTACAATATCAAACTCGTAGAGCAATATGAACCAAAAAATATTTTAAAAATCGGACTTTTCATCCAGTTTGCTGCGGGAATTATTCTCTCTCTCATTGCATTTACAGCTCCAAATCTTATTGCTATCACATTAGTGATGACTATTTATGTCGGCATTTTAGGAATTATTTTTGGTAATGGGATTGCAACTGCTTTGGAGTATTTTAAAAATGATAGTGGCATTGCAAACTCTGTGATTGGAGTTACAGAATTCACAATTGCCGGTTTTATTGGATTTTTAGCATCTTTGATACATACAGCAGAGTTAACGCCTATATTTATTATGATGAGTATTACTTCCTTGTTTGCTCTCTTAGCGCTTAAAATAAAATCTGACTAAACATTGTTTTTTATCTTGTGTATAATTCCAAATCATAAAAGGAGATTACTTATGAAAAATAAAATTTTAGTAACCTTATGTACATTATTACTTAGCGTGGGACTCCAAGCTCGAGATATAGATGGAAGTGCAGTTCTTGGGAGTATGATAGGTGCGGGTGTAGGTGCTGCTGTGGGATCAATGGCTGGTGGTACAAATGGTGCAATTATTGGTGGCGGAATTGGCGGAGCTTTGGGTGCAGCAGCTGGCTCTAGAGATGATTCTTCAAGAGATAGAGGTGTTGTGTACGATAGAAATTCTCAACCTATAAGAGTTGTAAAAGTAGTACATACTAATGATCGTTATTACGATGAACCTATAGAATATAATAGACAACATCGTTATCATAGAGATATGTATAATCATAGAGATGATCGCCGTGATCACTATAGAGACGACCGTCGTGATGACCGTGAACATCGTAGAGATGACGATAGAGATCGTCGCCACGATCATTATTAAAAGATTGATAATTTAAAATATTTATAAATTAATTTACTCTCAAATTCTCTGCAAAGATTTACTATCTTACAGAGGATTTGCTTATACAAAACTATCTCTCTGTGAACCTACTCTTCTATCTGTCTTACGATATGCTCAGGAATATTTTTACTTGTTGCAGCCCCAAGTTTTTCTAACTTTTGAAACTGAGTCGTAATACTTCCAGCGCCTACATGTAACTTGTTATAGGTTTCATCATAACTCTTTTGCACTGTCGCTATCTGTTTTCCAAGCTTTTCAACACTCTCTAAAAATCCGACAAACTTGTCAAATAAAAGCCCTGCCCGTTTTGCTATCTCCTGGGCATTTTTTTGCTGATGTTCATATTTCCAAGTATTTTCTACAGCACGTAAAGAGACCATTAAAGTTGTTGGCCCAACCATTACAACTCTCTTTTTAAAAGCGTAGTCAAAAAGCGTCGGATCTTGTTCCATGGCCATAAGCAAAGCGCTCTCAATGGGCACAAACATAAAGATAAAATCGAGTGTCTCGATGCCTTTTAATTTCGTATAATCCTTCGCGCTCAGCTCATCCACATGCTTTTTCATAGAGCTTACATGGTAGGATGCAAATGTTACTCTATTCTCTTCATCTGCGTTGATATACTGCTCATACGCCCTAAGAGAAGTCTTTGCATCGATGATAATTTCTCTTGTATCAGGAAGATGCACGATCACATCGGGACGGTAACGATTGCTGTCGCCCTCGTGGATAAAGCTCGCTTCTCTCTCATACTCGTGCCCCTCGCGAAGTCCTGAGTTTTCTAAGACACTTTCTAAGATCATCTCGCCCCAGATTCCTTGTTTTTTGCTCTCTCCTTTGAGTGCGCGTGTCAAGTTTTTGGCATCATTACTCATCTGATGATTGATCTCTTTTATCGCTTTTATCTCGCTTTGAAGCATTGAACGCTCTTGCGTTTCTTTGATATACACATCGTGAATCTGCTTTTTAAAAGCATCAAATTGCTCTTTGATGGGCGTAATCATCTTTGTAAGATTTTCACTGTTTTGAATGGAAAATTTCTGGGAGTTTGATTCTAAAATTGTGCCGGCAAGCTCTTTAAACTCAAGCTTCATCTGTTCTTTGTTCTCTTCTAAAAGCTGAAGTTTTTCTTTTGAATATTGCTCAGAACTTCTTAAACGTTCTTGTAAAACTGCATTTTTACTGCTAAGTTCACTGCTATTGTGACGTTCTGCTTCGTAAGCCTCTTTGAGCTCAAAAAGTTCACTATCGTATCTGTTTTTTACACTTCTAAAAACAAAAAAGTAGATAGAGAAAGCCCCTACAAAAAGGCTTGAAACCGCAATGATAGCTTCATACATGGTTGCTTATCCGAGTTTTGCTATAGTCTGACCATAGAGAACATTATCTCCACTCTTTACATGTAGATCAAACATTCGCTCTTCACTCACGATAACGATGGTCGAACCCATCTCAAAACAGCCAAAATCATCGCCTTTATTGAGATACAAATCTTGATATTCATACACGCTTTGAACTTCTGCATCGGCATTTGTTTTGATGCGTGGTTCAAAAGAGACCTGCATCACGCCAACATTTAAAGCGCCAACTAAAACCATATAAAAGATTTTGCCCTCAAGTGTTTCACATTTGATAACTACACGTTCATTCTCTATAAAAAGATTCAGACGTTTGTTGAGTGACGGCACATTTACGGGATAAAGTTTTCCCGGAATATGCACAGCTTTTAAGACTTTAAGATTCATAGGAATATGGTAACGGTGGTAATCTTTTGGGGAAAGATAAAAGTTGATAAACTGTCCATTATGAACTCTCTCTTTCTCCTCTTTTGTGAAGTTTTCGCCTAAAAGCTCATCTGTTGAATACTCCATCCCTTTGATCTGAAGCGCGTAGCTTTCATCCAAATCACCGCACTCAGAGACAAGAGAATCACACGGAGAGATTAAGTCACTTCCATCTAGGCTAAAAGGTCTTGGCTCGCGTAAACTTCGAGTAAAAAGTTTGTTTAGACTTTTGTAAGATGAAGGTGCGTGGAACTCACTCATATCTAAACCCATCAAAGAAACATAACTTTGATTTACGATTTTTTGAAACCAAGGCGAAAACTCAGCGGATGCAAACTTTCCAAAATTTTGTGATATCAAACTTGTGATGTGTTTACTCATGAACGAATCTCTCTTTTTGCCAATTCTTCAATTAAAACTGTCGCATAAGAGCCTTTTGGAAGAGAAAAGTGAAGTTCAAACCAAGCTTCTTGCTCTTTAAATTCACCCTCCACTTCTTCAGGAAAGATCCAAGCATAACGACGAGCGCCATCAGCTCCAATCGTCTCGTTATAATCTTTTTCAAGCGTCCATGCATCATCTTTTGCAAGCCAAGCTTTTTTCCCACACAAAAGTCCTGTTACAGAAACATTACGCTCTTCAAAACGTTTAATATCCTCTGTATCACCTTCATAGTTAAAAAGACGACCGTGAGGATAATGCTCGATCACATCGCCCATGATTATCTTAAAAGGATGCGTTTGCTCTTTCATAGCAGTCAATGTGTGCAAAGGGAGATTGAGTGTTTCTACAAGTTCTGCAGCAGAAAAACTCTCAACGAGTTTACTTATCTCCAAACGACGGCTCAGCCAAATGTTAAAAAGATGACTTTGGTAAGAGTTTATAAGTAGTTTTTTTACTTTTGGATTACGTTCTTTAGCTTCTCCACGCGCAACTTTTTCGCCTAAGATATAGTTATCTCCATCATTTCCAAAACGCTGATATCCAAAGTAGTTTGGCATACCGAAATCTTTAATATGTTTGAGTGCCAAAGAGAGCTTTTTTGCATTTGTAGGATTTACTTTTTTAAGACGGATAAAAAATCTATTGCCTTTGAGGTGTCCCGTTCTTATTTTATTATTATGATAAGTAGTTGAGAGGATTTTTATATCCGGATGCTCAAAACTTTGCATCTTTTCTTCATACTTCTTTTCTAAAGAGATATACTGTTTAGTCATCGCATTTTTA
Organism: Campylobacterales bacterium; assembly: GCA_038205935.1. Lineage (GTDB taxonomy): Bacteria > Campylobacterota > Campylobacteria > Campylobacterales > Sulfurimonadaceae > Hydrocurvibacter. Next base: position 4,854 of record JBBRBK010000055.1, on the reverse strand, counting down.
TCTTTGAGACCTGCGTAGCCGACCTCTTTGGCTTTAATGCCAAGATGTACACAAATCTTGTCTATCATCTCCCACGTTGTAAGGTTTTTCTTTCTTACATGTAAGATCAAGTGTTCGCCATCGCCACTAAATTCATAAAGAGGAATCTCTTCGACCACAAAATCTCGGGCAGTTTGTTTGAAAATAAAATCAATTGGAGAGTGGTTCATACTGTAAAAACGGTTCATAGTTACCTTTTAAATTTATCTTTAAAAATGATGTGATTTACATCTATTTTTATAATCTGTTCTCGTTGCATATGCGAAAATAGTAAGCGGTGTTCTTGTCTGCGCCGCGCGTCTTAAAAGAGCTTTTTTATCTCTTGCATCAAAAGATACAAGCATCTCATATTCTTCACCGCTACATCCAATATTTTTGGGGATCTTGTAAAAAAAACGGTATCCCAAAGCATTTACGGATGACAGTTTATCCAAATCACTAAAAATACCATCTGAAATGTCCATTCCCGCACTCAAATATCGCTTACATGTAGAGATAAACTTCTCTCTTAAAACAATATTACGAAACTTTGACTTACTATGTAAACTCCCGCCGCGAAGCAGTTTTTGAAGCTCTTTTTTGGAATTTCCAAGCTTGCCTGTGTAGGCTAAAAGATGATTTTGTTTCATCCCACGACGAAGCAGTGGATTTTTTGTTTTGGAGATAATTGTCACGCTGATATCGAGCTTTGTATTTGCAATGGTGTCGCCGCCGATGATATCGATGCCATATTTTTGCGCCGCTTTTATAAAGCCATCTGAGAGTTCTTTCATATCAGATTTGTTCATATTTTTAGGTATTGCAACGGCTAAAAGTGCGTAAAGAGGTTTTGCATTCATAGCGATAGCGTCACTGATGTTGACCATCATTGCTCTATATGCCAAATCTTTTAAACTCATCCACTCCCGTTTGAAATGGACATTTTCAAAAAAAGCATCTTTTGAGTAAACATAGCCATCTATTAGGGCGCCATCATCACCGATGTATTTTGTTTTTTTACTAAAACAGGATATAAAATAATCTTCTTTATTCATAAGCGAATTCTAGTTAATTAATGATTATGTTACACTTACATTATATATCGAGTCAATTTAAGAGTATATACACTATTTTATTAGTTAACTTTGTGTTAAAATGCAACATTATAGAATAGCTTACTTATTTATTCAAATTTATATGCAATATAAAAGGTACAAATTATGAAATTTTCCATACTTGATGTTTTTAAAAATATAAAGTTTTTTTTCGCCATTATGACAGCTCTTTTAGTTTTAATCTCTTTGATTGAACTCAACCAATATTCATCATATGAAAAAACAAAACAACTTGAAGAACAAAAAGCACTTGTAAATAAGATCTATAAACTTGGAAGATCTGATCTTGATTACAGCATCATTAATGCACAAGGTTTAGGTGCCCAACTCAAAACGAATCTTCTCTTTTTAACATCCACAACTACTGATGACTTTTTAAGTAAAGCTTTAGGGCTCAACCATGAGAATAAGAACTATATAGAAGAGCTCTCTTCGCTCGAAGATACATATATATCCAAAGCCAACAGTTATTATCAAAAAAAAGATGAAAATCTCTCACAACGACTTAGTGAACTCACGATTGCCAAAATTGCTCTCTTAAATCAGCTCAATGAGATGATTGCAAACAATTTGGATGGTGACTATAAAAAATTCTCCTTTACACAATGGATTATCTATATAACTCTTTTTCTAATGCTTGCGGGAGGATTGTTTTACTCTAAAAAACTAACAGTTATCTATAATGATATTAAGTCTCTTTTTTCCATAGGCAGTGAAAGATTATCTGAATCCATTGTAACAAAAGAAGTAGATGCCATTAAAATGAGAATGGTTAGAAAACCGACTTTAAGTCAAAACCCAAGTATGACAGATCCCGTTACGGGCATAAAAAATTATAAAGGGATGATCCAGTCTTACTCAGAGAAAAAAGGATTGAAAGACAATAATTACACAGCCGTTTGTGTTTTTGAGATAGATAATTTCAAAGAGTATGAAAAAGGTCTTTCAAAAGAATACACACAATCTGTTCTTAAAAAAATATCTTTTATACTCTCTTTGTATGAACAGCCGACTGATGTTATAGCTCGCATCGAGTATGACCAATTTGCTGTTATACTTTCAAGAGAGACTAAAGACAAAGCTTTTACTGACTGCGAAGATATGCGAAAAAGTATAGAGGAAACAGTATTTAAAAATCCGCAAGGTGGAGAAATTCCATTTACATTAAGCGGTGGTTTTTTAATTAAGCAAAATAACAAAAGTCTAGATGGCTGTGTCACATATGCAAAAGAGTTACTCCAAACTGCAAAAACAAATGGTAAAAATCGTATCGTGCAGATACGTGATCACGCAGAAAAATTTTAATCTGTTACAAAACTAACCACTTATAAATTTATAAGTGGTTCAAATAGTAACATCATAAAACTTCCGGCAAATAATCCACACATTTAACCTTACACAAGTTATATCCCGATACAATAAAAACATTAATTCTCTTAAAAAGGAAGGCAAATTGAGTATTCCTATTTATACTTATGATGCAGTTATCGTTGGAGCTGGACTCGCTGGATGTGCAGCTGCTCGTGAACTACAAAGTGCAGGTAAAAGTGTTGCTGTTATTACAAAATTACACCCTCTACGTTCTCACTCCGGTGCAGCACAAGGTGGGATCAATGCCGCTTTAAGCGACAAAGATAGTATAGAATTACATGAGTTTGATACCGTAAAAGGTTCTGATTATTTAGCTGACCAAGATGCAGTCGAGTTTATGTGCCAAAAAGCACCTGAGACGATTCGCTGGGCTGAACGTATGGGTGCAGCTTTTAGCCGTACGAATGATGGGAAGATTGCACAGCGTCCTTTTGGAGGGCAATCTTCTCCTCGTGCATGTTATGCAAAAGACAGAACGGGTCTGACTCTTCTTCAAACAATGTATGAGCAGGCTTTTCGCGTTGGTGTAAAGTTTTGGGATGAATGGTACGCGGCTGATCTTATCTATAAAGATGGAAAAGTATCAGGTATCGTAGCATTCAATATCCGTGACATGCAAATGGCTATTTTCAATGCAAAATCTGTTCTTTTTGCAACTGGCGGTTACGCTCGTTCATTTAAGATCAACTCAAATGCGCATGCAAATACAGGCGATGGTCTTTCAATAGTAGCACGTCACGGTCTTCCACTCGAAGATATGGAGTTTGTTCAGTTTCACCCATCTGGACTTTCAGGAAACGGTGTTTTGATCTCTGAAGCAGCTCGTGGTGAGGGTGGACGTTTGTTTAACTCTCTTGGCGAGAGATTTATGGAAAAATACGCTCCAAATGCGCTTGAACTAGCTTCTCGCGATGTTGTAAGCCGCGCGATCATGAATGAGATTCGCGAAGGTCGTGGTGTTGGTCCAAGACAAGATGCTGTTTACCTTGATGTAACACATTTAGGAAAAGACCTAATTATGGAAAGATTACCGGAACTTCGTGATCTAGCGATCACTTTCCTTGGTCTTGATATGATCAAAGAACCAATTTTGATCTCTGCGACTGCTCACTACTCTATGGGTGGTATTCCAGTGGATATTCCAGGGCATGTTCGTAAAAACAATACTGAATTCGTAGAAGGTTTCTACGCTGCTGGCGAGTGTTCATGTGTATCAGTACACGGTGCAAACCGTCTTGGTGCAAACTCTGTTCTTGAGGCACTTTTATTTGGCCGTTTTGTTGGTAAAACAATGGTTCAAGATATTGATACTATTCCTTTAAGAAAAGCAACTGCTGAAGATGCACAAACTGCCCTTAAAGAGATCGAATGGATGCTAAATAACAACGGCACTGAAACAGTTCCATCCATAAGAGAAGAACTACAAGAGTGTATGACTCATAATGCAGGTGCATTTAGAACACAAGAATCTTTAGACGTAGCTGTTGCAAAAGTAAAAGAACTTCATAAAAGATTTAAAAATATCCGTATCCAAGATAAATCAAAAGTGTTCAATACTGAGCTTCAAGAAGCGATCGAACTTGGACATATGCTTGACTATTCTGCATTTATCGTGGAATGTGCAGTAGCTCGTAAAGAGAGTCGTGGTGCTCACTACAGAGAAGACTTCACAGAGCGTGATGATGAAAATTTCTTGAAACACACAATGGCCTATATGGATAAAAACGGCGATTTAACACTTGATTATATGCCGGTAACTCTTGGTAAACATGAGTTAAAAGCAAGAACTTACTAAGGAGATTACAGACTATGGGTACTCATAAAATAACTACACAAGATGTAACTTTTAAAGTATTTCGTTTCAATGCTGATGAAGATTATCTTCCATATTATAAAGAATACAAAATGGAAGTTACTTCTGAAGAGGTTGTACTTGATATATTAAATAGAATCAAATGGGAACTTGATGGAAGTTTTTCATACCGTCGTAGCTGCCGCCATGGAATATGTGGGGCTTGTGCTATCAAAGTAAACGGACGTTCTACTCTTGCATGTAAAGAGAGTATGAATGATATGATCGAGCTTTTTGGTAATGAGATTGTTTTAGAACCTCTCAGCATCAAACGTGCCGTCAAAGATATGATCATTGATAAAGCTGATTTCTGGGAAAAACATGCAAAAGTTCAGCCGTTTCTAGTAAGTGAAATCGACGAAAACCCTGAATCTGAGCATTTAGTTTCACCAGAAGAAGTTGAAAATCTTTTAGACTCAGATCTTTGTATCCAGTGTGGTGCTTGTCACTATGCTTGTCCGGTTGTTGAGATCAATGATGACTTTATGGGACCTGCCG
>JBBRBK010000054.1:0-13701 GCA_038205935.1 Campylobacterales bacterium | reverse complement strand
AAATCAAAAGTACGTTCTCGTGTAGAACATGTATTTGGATATATGACAAACTCTATGAATAATGGATTGAATCTTAAAGCCATCGGTAAAAAGAGAATCGATTCGATCATAGGGTTGCTCAATCTGACTTACAACCTGTTTAGATATGAACAGCTTGTAAGACTACAGAAAGTGCAAAAGATGTAAAAAGAACACCAACAGAGGCAAATTGAGTGAGTTTTTCATCTCAAAATGTAAAAATTCACTCAACTTTCCTTAGATGAAGATTCAAGAAAAGTTAAAAAAAGAAGATGGGCAACTTTAGGAGGCTGTGAAAGCTGTTTTTAGAGGTGCCCATAATTATATAAAGGAAAACCATGCAAAAAAAGATTGAAACTGTTAAAACTCTTCTTGAAGCACTGCCGTTTATAAAGCAGTTTGCAAATCAAAAGATCGTTATCAAATACGGTGGTTCAGCGCAGACTTCACCACAACTAAAAGAGCAGTTTGCAGAAGATATTCTACTTATGTATCTTGTGGGAATCCGCCCAATCGTTGTTCATGGCGGTGGAAAAAGTATCACAGATATGCTCGATGCTTTGCATATCGAATCGAAATTCATTGAAGGTCAGCGTGTAACGAGTAAAGAAGTTATGCGTATAGTGGAGATGGTTTTAAGTGGTGAGATCAACAAAGAGATCGTTTCACTTTTAAACTCTCATGGAGCAAAAGCGATCGGCATCAGCGGAAAAGATGCGCATTTTCTGACAGCTGAACCACTTGATTTTGCAAAATGGGGATTGACTGGAAAGATCAAACATGTAGATGAAAGTGTTGTAAATAATCTTGTACATGAAAAATATATCCCAGTTATCGCGCCAATCGCAGCAGCTGAAGAGATGGGACATCCAGGATATAACATTAACGCCGATCTTGCAGCTTCATATATCGCTAAATCTATCGGTGCGAAAAAGATCATCTTTTTAACCGATACGGCGGGTGTTTTAAACAACGAAAAAGAGCTTTTTACTTCACTTACAAAAGCTGAGATCGATGCGCTCAAAGCTGATGGAACGATCCATGGCGGAATGCTTCCAAAAGTAGATGCATGTCTTGAAGCAGTTGAGGGCGGAGTGGAAAAAGCACATATCATTGATGGAAGAGTTGAGCATTCTTTACTCTTAGAACTATTCACATCCGAGGGTGTGGGTACGCAAATTACGCTATAATTGCGCAAAAATTTTTTAGGCTGAAATATGAATTTTATTGAAACACGTGGTAATGATGGCAAAAATCCTGCAGAGGTAACTTTTAGTCAAGCGATTCTTTCTCCTATCGCTTCATTTGGCGGACTTTATGTACCTTGTGAACTTCCAGATTTAGGAAGAGAATTTTTAGAAAAACATTTAAACTCAAGTTATAAAGAGTTAGCAAAAGATATGTTGACTCGATTTCAGATCGACATCGACGGCGCTGTTATAGATGAAGCTTTGGCTTTATATGACAAGTTTGATGATGCTTCACATCCAGTTCCTGTTGTAAAAGTAAAAAATGATTTGTATGTCAGTGAACTTTATCATGGCCCGACACGTGCGTTTAAAGATATGGCATTGCAACCTTTTGGAGTTGTACTTTCATCTATCGCGCAAAAAAGAGGCGAGAACTATCTTATCTTAGCGGCAACAAGCGGAGATACTGGTCCAGCGGCTTTAGAGACATTTAAAAATCGTGCGAATGTTCAAGTGGCTTGTTTATATCCAGATGGCGGAACAAGTGATGTTCAACGCCTTCAAATGGTTACAGAAGATGCGCAAAATCTTAAAGTTATTGGTATCAACGGTGTTTTCGATGATGCTCAAAATGCACTCAAACATCTTCTTGCAAGTGAACGATTTAAAGCAGAGCTAAAAGAGAAAAATATCCTTCTCTCAGCGGCAAACTCTGTTAACTTTGGACGTATCATTTTTCAGATTATCTACCATATTCATAGTTATCTTGAACTTGTTCGTCAAGAAGCTATCACAATGGATGAAAAAGTATATCTTAACGTTCCAAGCGGAAATTTCGGAAATGCTCTTGGCGGATACTACGCGATGAAAATGTGCGTTCCAGTTGAAAAGATCATCATTGCTTCAAATGAGAATAATGTCCTAACACGTCTTATCAATCTTGGAAAATACGACTTAAACGGTCACGGCGTAGTTTCTACAACATCTCCGGCAATGGATATTTTAAAATCATCAAATGTTGAAAGAATACTTTATGATATGTTTGGCGACAAACGTACAAAAGAGCTTATGGGTGACCTTGATACGAAAAATGTGTATGAACTCACAGCACAGGAACTCTCCACGCTTCAAGAGGTGTTTGCGGCAGACTTTTGTAACGGCGATGAGGGTAAAAAATATATCAAAGACACCTTTGAATCAGGCTATTTGATGGATCCTCATACTGCGACTTGTTTTAAAGCCTATGAGACTTGTGCGACAAAAGAGTATGTGACTATCGCGTATTCAACTGCAGAGTGGACAAAGTTTTCTCCGACAATCGCAAATGCGCTCACAGGCGAACTTGATGCGCGTGATGAAGATGCATTGCAAGCAATCTCACAAGAAGCAAAACTCCCAATCCCTGCGATGATTGCAGGGCTATTTTCTAAAGAAGTAGTCCAAAGTACTGTGATTGAAAAAGATCAAATAGAAGAAGAGATTTTAAAATTCTTATAAGATGAGTAGCTTACATGTAAGCTCATTCATTCCTCTTCACTTTTCCTCTCATTCCCAAGTTCCGCTTGGGAATGTGCCCTGAAAGAAATGCCCTTGGGGTGCATATAAAAATAAAAACTCTCAATACAATAATAATTCTCGTATACACTCCCAAGTAAAACTTGGGAGCGAGACCGCGAGACCTGCAAGAGTGTAAATATAACAAACTGCCATAAAATCTCTTCATCATAAAAACTTCCATTACAATCGGGTAAAAGGAAAAGTTATGGGACGAAGCAGATACAAGATATATGAACCGACACATCCTCATTTTATGACTTGTACAGTGCTTCATTGGATCTCCATTTTTACCAGAACAGAGACAACAGAGATCATCTTCAATAGTTTACGATACTTGCAAAAAACAGACAATTTCAAACTATATGCTTACGTCATCTTAGAAAATCATCTTCATTTAATAGCTTCGAGTGATGACATAGCCCAGTCTATGAGAAAGTTTAAAGCCCATACGGCAAAAGAGATTTTAAAGTTGTTAGAGCAAAACAATGTGTGGACAATATTGGATCAACTTGCTTTTTATAAGAAGGCGCATAAAACACAGACTACATACCAGTTTTGGCAAGAGGGAACTCAGCCTAAACATATTTCCAGTGAAAAGATGATGATAGAAACAATCAACTATATTCACCAAAACCCTGTAAAAAGAGGATACGTCGATGATGCTAAACATTGGAGATATAGCAGTGCTAGAAATTATGAAGATGAAGTTGGTTTGATAGATGTGGAGAAGTTGTTTTGATACACTTCTTTTTTGGTCTATGAGAGTAGAAACAATCAAGAAAATAGAGAGATAAGTATACGCTCCCAAGTGAAACTTGGGAGCGAGATGAGTGGCTTACATGTAAGCTATTCATACCTCAAAGCATCAATAGGATTCATATTTGATGCTTTTCTTGCTGGAATAATCCCAAATACAATTCCTATCAACATAGAAAATAGTAAAGAGATTACGGTAATCGTAGGATCGATAATCAGTGCAAAATGCATAAAATGACTGACAATCATTGTAATAGAGATGCCAAAGATCACTCCTACAATGCCGCCAAGTCCAGATAATACAACCGCTTCGATCAAAAACTGTATTAAAATATCTTGTGACATTGCTCCTACAGCCATTCGTATACCTATTTCACGAGTTCGCTCTGTAACAGAGACTAGCATGATATTCATAATACCGATTCCGCCAACTACAAGAGAGATGGCTGCAACAGCTCCAAGCATAACTGTTAGCATATCTGTAATCTGACCGATGGTATCAAGCAAAGCGGACATACTTCTAACTGAAAAATTATCTTCCTCTTCTAGTTTGAGATGGCGTCTTTCACGTATAATTTGTTGTATCTGTACTGTCGCTTCTTCAAGAGGAATATTTGATTTGACCTTTGCCATAATCAAATGGATATTTTCATTACCGCTAATACGTCGCATGAACATCTTCAAAGGAACAAGTATGACATCATCTTGATCCATTCCAAAGGTATTTGCTCCCTTTGGCTGTAGGACACCTGCAACTTCACACGAAAAGTTTTTAACACGTATTTTTTGACCGATGGGATCTTCACCCTTAACAAAGAGTTTGTCAACAACTGTTTTACCTAAAATACAAGTAGCAAGTCCGCTTCGAATCTCATTTTTTGTAAATTCGCGTCCAGATTTAAAGGTGAGCTCTTGCACATCAAAGTAGCCATTTTCAACACCTTTAACACTTGTTTGGTAGTTTTGATCTCCATAAAGAGCCGTCATAGTGGCACCCTCGACTGGAGAGATCGCTTCAAGTGCGACTATGGATTCTTGTAAGACTTCTACATCTTTTGTCTTAAAAGGAACAGAAACAGAGGATTGATTTCCAGGACCATGTTGCTGACCTGGAGAAATATAAAGTGTGTTGCTTCCAAGCTTACTGATACTGCTTGTAATAGAGAGACTAGCACCTTTGCCGATGTTGACCATGGCGATGACAGATGCAATACCGATAACGATTCCCATCGCTGTAAGAAGCGATCGCATAAGATTGCGGCGGATCTCGCGAAGTGCTTGAAGAAGAGCATTAATGAGCATTGATCTCCTCCTTTTCAATGATTCCATCTCTTACATGTAAGACTCTTGAGGCATACGCTGCAATATCACTTTCATGTGTCACCATAATGATAGTAATGCCGTTTTTATTGAACTCTTGGAGAATTTCCATGATCTCATGACCTCTTTTGCTATCAAGATTTCCCGTAGGTTCATCAGCGATAAGTACTTTTGGATTTGTGACGATGGCTCTTGCAATGGCCACACGTTGCTGTTGTCCGCCTGAGAGTTTGGACGGCTCATAATCTGCACGTTCTGCTAATCCAACAGCTTTGAGTGCCGTATAAGCTCTTTCTTTTCGCTCTTTTGCTTTGACTCCAAGATAGATAAGCGGCATCTCTACATTATCAATAGCGGTCGTTTTTTTGAGCAGATTGAATCCTTGAAAGATAAATCCAAGTATATGACGTCTAAAAAGAGATCTTTGATCTTTTGTAAGAGCGGTAATATCTGTATCAAAAAAACTGTATTGACCTGAACTTGGGACATCAAGAGTACCGAGAATATTTAAAAGAGTGGATTTCCCACTTCCGCTTGGTCCCATAATAGCAACAAATTCACCCTCTTTGATAGTGATATTTATATTTTTTAAAACGGTTGAAGAGGTCTCAGCTATTCCATATACTTTGCTGATATCACGGAGTTCTATCATTGATGTTTTTCCTGCGTAATGATAATAGGATCACTTTCTTTAAGCTCATCAGAACTGATCGCACTTACAGCTCCACTACTTCCAAGCACTTTTACATAGATTTTCTTTGGCTGGTTATTTTTTAGTATCCATACATGTGGTTTTGGATCTACAATTATCTTTTCTTCTTTATTGGAACCGAAAAAAGTTTTGATTTGAGGTTTTACTGGGATGAAGAGCAGAGCCGCTTTTGAGACAAGAAACGCATTTTTTACACTCTGTGTTGTGATGTCGATATCCGCGCTCATTCCAGGACGTAAGAGTAGTTGTGAATTATCGTAATCCATAATAGCAAGATACGTCACAACTCCATCAACGATGGCAGAGTTTACGCGCACCTGAGTGATAGAAGTTTGAAACTTCATATGCGGATATGCATCGACATTAAAAGCAACACTTTGATCCTCTTTGACCTTTGCAATATCTGCTTCATCGATAGTTGCTTGGAGTTGCATTTTTGTAAGGTCTTTTGCGATGGTAAAAAGAACTGGTGTTTGAAAAGAAGCCGCAACTGTTTGCCCTGGATCGATACTTTTCACTAAGATAGTCCCATTTACAGGTGAATAAATATTTGTTTTTTGAAGATCATATTGTGAAGAGATAAGATCTTGTTTGGATTGGCTAATCTGCGCTTTTGCACCGCTGATTTGTGCTTGTGCAGCTAAATATGCAGACCAGTCACTATCCCAGTCATTTTTCGATGGAAGTGCTCCGTTTGTAGATTCGCGAAGTATTTTGTCTCTTCCTATGATCGATTTAGCCTTGTACAGCTGAGCTTCCATATTTTGTAGATTTGCATTTGAAGAGGCTAAAGAGGCTTGCACTTTTCTGAGGTTACTCTCATATTTTGTTCTATCTATTTGTGCGAGGAGTTGCCCTTTTTTGACAACATCATTGTAGTCAACAAAGACTTTTTCAATAGTTCCTGAGACTTCACTTCCAACATTCACTTGTTCTACTGGTTGGATATTTCCAGTTGCTGAGACTGTGATTGTCAGATCTCCTTTTTTGAGTGGTCCTGTGGCATACGTAAACTCATTTTCCGCTACTTTTGGAACAAAAAGTTTATAAGCTATAAAGCCTATAATCACGAGAAAGAAAGCTATGAAAATCTTCCACATCCATCCGCTTTTTTTATATTTTGTAACTTTTTCCATCTCTTGCATAGGTGTTCCTTAGTGTTTTGTATCGAAGTACAGAGTGATCTTTTCGATAGTAATATTGTAATTTTGTATCTCTTTGTCAAGCTTTTGTATATTGACAGAGTTTTGTAAAGAATCGAGATCGTATTGTGATTTAAATCCTGCATCAACTTGACTTTTTGTAAAACCATGGAGTTCATCATACATTTTCATCATTTCATTAGCGAGAGCAATTTTTTCATCGTAGTTATGGATGTTATTGATATGTTTTTCATACTCCTGAGAAAGTTCCATTCTTCTATCAATTTGTTGGCTTTTTGTTTGCAGATATTGTAATTTTGTAGATTCTATTAAGGCATTTGCATTTACGTCAAGGAGAGGCATAGACAAAGTGAGCCCGTAACTGTAGGAATTTCCTTCAAAATCTGATGAATAAGGGCCGGTATAAGTATTCCTTGAGTAACCATAAGAACCATTAAATGCTAACTTTGGTAGATAGCTTGATGCCTTGTTTTTCCAAGCGGCTTCGCTTGCCTGATTTTGTTTGTTGTATTGTAAAAGTTCAAGATTTTTGGCAATATACTCCTCTTTGGAGGGAAGTTCTATGGATGGAATTTTAATTGCGTCTGTATTTTCACCCTGTATGAGCTTTTTTAGTTCATATGTTTCACTCTCAAGAGTATTTTTTACAACAATAAGATTTGTTCTTGCTGTGTCTCTACTTAGTGTTATTTGATTGAGTTGGCTCAGATCTGAAAGTCCGGCTTTGTATTTTGCTTTAGTCATCAAAAGGTCTATATCACTGTTTTTAAGTGTCAGTTGACTTTGCATGAGTGCGAGTTTATCGCGCTCTATCTGTACTTTAAGCGTATAAAGGCTTTTAAGATAGGTAGCTTCTTGAATATCTACGCCGAGAAGATTTGCCGCTCCGTTTGCTTTTGATTGCTCTATGGTGTAGCCGATTCCACCGCTTCGAAAAAGATCCTGATTCCATTGCAAAGAAGCATTTTCAAGTTCGCTATTATTATTGAGAGAATTCTTATTTTCAGTGACTCCGAGTGAAAGGATGAGCGGAGAGATCCAGCTTTTCATCGCTGCGTCCGTATCCTGTTCAATTTGCTTACGTTTTAGATCAAGTGTTTCCTGCTTTTGTTGTGAAAGCACAGATTCATCTGCAAAGAGTGCCATCGCACAAAGCAGACTAATCATTATTTTCTTCATTTTTCCTCTTTTTAATCCATCTTGATATTCATTTGAGATTCCATATGTCTGACTTCATCATTGCCATCAAAAACAATTTTGTCATCACTTCTTAAAAATTCTTCTGATATTTTTTCTGGGTATTCGATGTGCGAGATTATATGCTTTATACAGTTAATGCGTGCTTCTTTTTTGTTATCAGAACGTACTATTGTCCAAGGAGTTCCGGGAGTGTGAGAAGCTAAGAGCATCGAGTATTTTGCAACTGTATATTTTTCCCATAATTTTTGTGCCTGTTTATCGACAGGGGAAATTTTAAAATGTTTGAGAGGGTCATTTTTTCTTTCTTTAAATCGTTTTTCCTGAACCTCTTTAGACACTGAAATATAATATTTTAAGATTTGAATTCCAGAGTTTATCAGCATTCTTTCAAATTTTGGTACAGATTGTAAGAAATCTTCATGTTCTTCAGGTGTACAAAAACCCATGACAGGTTCAACACCACCTCTATTATACCAGCTGCGGTCAAAAAGTACGATCTCTCCGGCTGAGGGCAAGTGGCTTGAATATCTTTGAAAATACCATTGGGTTTTTTCAGTATCTGAGGGTTTATTAAGAGCGACGACTCTTGCACCACGAGGATTGAGATGTTCTGTGATTCGTTTTATCATCCCGCCTTTTCCAGCCGCGTCACGTCCTTCAAAAATAATAAGGAGCTTTTGACCGGTGTCTTTGATATGATTTTGCATCTTTAAAAGCTCTATTTGTAGCGTTTGGAGATCTTTTTCATAAATCAACTGTGACTCTTTAACATCAATTTGGACCATTTTCTCTTTATTTTGTTTCTTCTTTTTTGACATATTATTTCCTTTTTATAAAATTGATTTTTGAACAATATTTTCTAATTCAATAACATTTTTTGTATTGGCAAAACAGCTGTTTTGGCCGCATACTAAAAAGTCATCCTCTGTGTTTGTCTGCTTTAAGATAAAAGGATAGCTTATGCTTGCAATATCTCTACTATTTATCTGAAGATTTTTACTGTTTGACTTGATGATTCTATCACCTTTAAGATATCTAAGCATCTGACTTAACATATATGGAGTATAGATCGGTTTACGTCCTAGATCATAGGAATTGTATTCTAGTGTTTTAAATGCAAAAGTTCTGTATTTTTCTTCTCCCAAAGAGCCAAGAGAAAGTAGCAGATCTATCATAACACTGACTGTGGATGGATAAGTGTTGTCACTGATTTCCGCTTGGGTTGTAAACTCTCCTGTACTAAAAAACCATCTTCCTTTATCATAAAACTCTTCGAGTGCCTTATTTGCAAATTTTTGTGCATTTATAAGATATAGTTCATCGCTTGTCGCTTCATAAGCAGCGATCAAAGCAACGCCCATAAAGGCATAGTCCTCTAGAAATGCTTTTACTTTTGGGATTTTATGAATAAGTGTGGAGTGATAAAGCTCTCCATCAATGAACATAGTTTTTAAAAGTGTATCAAGATGCTCTTTGGCAATATTGTTGTATCGAACATCCACGTAAGAAAGAGTAAAAAGCGCTTTTATCATCATAGCATTCCAAGAAGTCTGAACTTTTTTGTCGATAAATGGATATTTTCTTGTAGCTCTTATAGAACTTAAAATATTCATAACATTGGCAAACCAGTCAGGCTGTACAGCTTCTTCATATCTTATAATATTGCGTCCCTCAAAATTACCTTGATCACTTACATGTAAGAGTTTTATGATCAAAGCGATCTCATTAGATTCATAACCGTGTTGTTCTAAGGCTGAAGAGACTTCCTCTTTTGTATAGGTAAAGTAGTGTCCTTCTCCTTCGTCACTATCGGCGTCACTTGCAGAATAAAACAGCTTGTCTTCTTGCATAGATTTGAGCATAAAATCGGCTGTTTGTTTGGCTACATGCAAGTAGTTATCTTCCTTACATGTAAGGTAAGCTTTAGTGTAAAGTTCACAAAGTAGGGCATTATCATAAGTCATCTTCTCAAAGTGTGGAACGAGCCATTTTTCATCAGTAGAATATCTACAAAAACCACCTTCAACAAGGTCGTACATTCCACCTTTACTCATATTATCAAGAGTAAATGTAAGCATTTTTTTTGCATCTTTATTGTCATAAAGTAAAGCAATATTTAAAAGAGTTGTAAGAGTTGCAGAATGAGGAAATTTTGGAGTATGAGAAAACCCGCCATAAGATGTTTCATAATTACGCTCACTTTGAACAAGAAAATTTTTATAAACATCTTCTATGAGTTTAGTAGCTTCTTTTGGATGATTGGTCGGTCGTAAAAATCCTTCAATTTCATCAGCATTTTTAAATATCTGTTCGTTTTTTTCTGCAATTTTGTCCGCGATAATCTTGGTGATCTCACTAAAACCTATCATATTTGTATCGCCCTCTTTGCTATGAAGAGGAATGTATGTTCCAGCAAAAAAAGCTTTGTTCTCTGGAGTTGCAAAGATAGATGTCGGCCATCCGCCTGCGCGACGGTTTAAAAGCTGATAAACTTCTTGATAATGCTTATCGATGTCAGGTCTCTCTTCACGATCAACTTTGATACAGATAAAATGATCATTCACAAATTTTGCAACTTTTTCATCTTCAAATACCTCTTTTTCCATCACATGACACCAATGGCAACTGCTGTAACCTATGGAAATAAAAATAGGTTTGTTTTCATCTTTAGCGATTTGAAATGCTTCATCGCACCAAGGAAACCAGTCTATGGGATTGTTTTTGTGTTGTTGTAAATAAGGTGAATCTTCTAAAGCTAATCTGTTTGACATAAGTATTCTCTAATGTTAATTTATTGCATATAGAGTAGGGCAATTCATATGATGATTTGCTTAAATACGAAAGTATATGTTTAATTTTATAAAGAGTATTTTTTAATTTTGAATTATTTCTCTTATTGATGTTATTCTCAATAAAGTAACATATGGTATTCTTTCAAAAAAAATGAGGTTCTATGAAAATCTTTTTCAAAATACTATTTATCGTTGTTATTGTTATGCTCTTAGATATTCTTCGCTATGTAATCTATCCTGATGTTTCTTTTCTTAAAAAAAATAATCCTGAGCTGAGTGCATTTATGGAATATCGTGAGGCGCAGTGGGCTGATGAAAACAGAGATATGAAGATAGATAAAAAATGGGTATCCATAAAACAGATCTCTCCAAATCTTATAAAAGCGGTACTCATCGGTGAGGATGATGGATTTTATAAGCATGATGGATTTGATGTTAAGGGGATGGAAAACGCTTTAGAACGCAGTATAAAAAACGGTACGCTTGCAGGTGGAAGTACCATCTCTCAACAGCTTTCTAAAAACCTTTATCTTTCTCCTAGCAAAAATCCTATTCGTAAGATCAAAGAAGCGATCATTACCTATAGAATTGAGAAAACTCTCTCTAAACGACGTATTTTAGAGATATATCTCAATGTGGCAGAGTGGGGTGATGGTATCTTCGGTATCGAAGCGGCGGCTCATCACTACTATGGAAAAAGTGCAAAAAATTTAAGTGCGCAAGAAGCAGCAAATTTAGCGGCAATTCTTCCAAATCCTATAAAATATTCTCCTTTGGGTAATCAAAAATATGTGAAGTATCGTTCAGCGATCATCTATAAGATTATGATACGTCGAGGTGTTGTTATACAATCATTTAAAGAAGTTATGGCTCCACCAAAAAAAGATGAGATGCCAGAAGATGAAATGAAACAAGATGGAAATCTGAGCGATCAAAATAGAGACGATACAAAGGTGCAAAATGCCGATCAAAATAGTAGTGAAAAAACTGTATCGGATGAGCCAAAACCAGATATGCAAGCACCTGTAGAGGATGAGAAGTAAACATTAAAAGCTTAGATTAGTTTGTACTTGAAATATATGGGAAACTAAAATCGTTATGATGTTGTTAAATAATCTTGGCTAGAATATGCCAATATTTTTCAAGGATGTGTGGATGAAGAGATTTTTATTTTTATTGCTGGGTTTACTGGCAACATCGCTGTTTGCGAACAGCTTTTTGATGCCAGATCAGGCTTTCAAGCCCTCTGCGGTTTTAAATGACAAAGGGCAGATAGTTGTAGATGTCAAACTCGGAGATGGAATCTACCTTTATGAAAAAGAGTTCAAGATATCTTTAAAAGATAGCACAAATATTGCAATTTTAAAGACAGAACTCCCTCAGAGTGTAGAACATGCAGGGGATAAAGTTTATCTTGTCTCTCCACATGTCATTGTCGATCTCAAGAACAATGCAGATGTGAGCGGAATACAAAAAATAGATTTTGTACTTGCCTTTCAAGGATGCTCAAACAAAGGACTTTGTTATGAGCCTCAAACGCACGCTTATAGTTTTAATGTAGATGTTGCAAAACTAGGCGCAAAAACAGTTACAAAAGCTCCTGAAGCACCGAGTGTTACTAAAACTGAAAAAGTCGTTGAAGCGGCAACTCCAGTAGTCCCATCAAAAATTGAAGAGACTCCAAGTGTAGAAAAAAATACAACAATTGCAACGGTGCCAAGTACAACAAAAAAAGCTGGTGAATCAGAGACACAAAGTATAGCAGATACACTTAAATCAGGAAATCTAGTATTGATACTTGGAATGTTTTTTGTGTTTGGACTTCTTCTTTCTTTGACTCCGTGTGTTTTTCCAATGATACCGATCATCTCATCGGTCATCGTAGCACAAGGGGAAGGGCTTTCGACAAAACGTGCATTCTTTTTATCTATTGTATATGTTTTGTCGATGTCTATAGCATATACTTTCGCTGGAGTTTTAGCCGGTCTTTTTGGTTCAAATCTTCAAGCGGCCCTTCAAACTCCTTGGGTTATTTACTCATTTGCTGGTATCTTTGTCGCACTTTCTCTTTCTATGTTTGACCTTTATGAATTGCAGATGCCAAACTTCATACAGTCAAAACTGAGCTCTGCGACAGGTAAAAAAGGTGGTATTATCGGTGTTGCAGTGATGGGCTTTCTTTCTGCTCTTATTGTTGGGCCATGTGTGGCTGCACCGCTTGCTGGGGCACTCGTTTACATCGGTCAAACGGGGAATGCTCTTCTTGGAGGAGCGGCATTGTTTATGCTTTCTATCGGTATGGGGATTCCTCTTATTATCGTTGGAACTGGTGCTGGGAAGTTTATGCCTCGTCCAGGAATGTGGATGGATACTGTTAAAACCATCTTTGGTGTGATGATGCTAGGCGTGGCTGTTTGGATGGTTTCAAGAATCTTGAATGAGGGCATTGTTATGCTACTTTGGGGTGTACTTGCCATAGCAACTGGGATCCATTTTGGAGCACTTGAGCCTTTACATGTAAACAATGGTGTTAAAGAAAACAGTATCAAAAAGGTAGTTGCAGTACTTCTTACTATTTATGGGACTGTTCTTTTTGTAGGCTCGATAAGCGGTTCGAAAAATGTTCTTACCCCTCTTGATCAGTTTACTCAAAAAAGTTCAGTTGCCTCATCAGGTATCAGTGCAGAAGGATTAAATTTCAAAATAGTGACAACTGAAGATGAGTTAAATACGGAATTAGAAAAGGCAAAAGGCAAAAAAGTGATTTTAGATTTTGCAGCTGATTGGTGTGCGGCATGTAAAGAGCTTGATGCAACGACTTTCAAAGATGCAGATGTTATCGCGAAGATGCAAAATTTTGTCCTTATACGCGCTGATATTACGGCAAATACAGACAAACAAAAAGCACTTTCAAAACGTTTTGGCGTATTTGGACCACCGGTACTTATTTTCATGGATGAGAATGGGAAAGTTTTAGAAAATGAAACAGTTAC
>JBBRBK010000053.1:0-13766 GCA_038205935.1 Campylobacterales bacterium | reverse complement strand
AAAAGCTCAGCTTTTGAACCTGCTTCAAGGCCATAACCTCTATTTTCGCCACAATGTGCGACGGCCTCGACAACATTTGGAAACTGATTTACTTTAAGAGGAAAAACAGCGTTAAATGTTCCGTTATAACTGTTTTCAGAGATAGCATTTGAAAAAGAGCTATAAAGAGTATCGATCTGTTTTTGAATAAGATGTTCAAAACGAAGGATTAAAGGACCACGAAGACCAGAAGCTCTCACTTTTTGTGTGATATCTATAATAGAGGGCTTACTTCCGTAGTTAATACAAACCTTACCATTTTGAATAACAAAGTTGTCATTTCCCCAAATATCTATTCCGTAATTTCTCATATTTTTTTCCTCTTATATTTCACTGATTGGGATAATTTGTTCTGTTTTTTCATCTAAATTCTTTACCCAGATTTTATTTTCTTTAAACTCATTTTCTCCGATAATAGCGCAATATTTGGCATTGGCTTTATCTGCATTTTTAAGGTGAGTTTTGAGATTTCTTGACTTGTACGAAACTGTTGCTTTTTCTGTCTTTCTTTTTACTTGCGCAAGTGAGATCACAAGCTCTACAGCTTCTTCATCCATCGCTCCAAAATAAGTGCCCTCGCGCTCAGTTTGTGGCATAACGATGAGTTCTAAAAGTCGCTCAATTCCTATGGCAAAACCAACGGCAGGAGTTGCTTTTCCATCCAAAAACTCTACAAGTCTGTCATATCTTCCGCCGCCTGCAATAGCACTTTGCGCGCCGATATTGTCACTTACAAACTCAAATGCCGTTTTTGAGTAATAGTCAAGTCCACGTACTAAATGATTATCAATTTCGAAGTTGATATTATTTGATATAAGAATACTTTTTAGATTTTCAAAATCTTCGTTACATGCAGAGCAAAGATTGTTTAAAAGTTTCGGCGCATTGACATACAGTGATTGACATTTCTCACTTTTACAGTCTAAAACACGAATAGGATTTGTATCTTTACGACGCTTACAATCATCACATATTTCATCAATGCATTCATCCAAAAATGTAACTAAACTATAGCGATACTGAGGCATACAATTGCTATCACCTAGGGAGTTTAGTTTAAGTCTGTAACCGATACCAAGAGCGTTGAAAATATCGGCAATCATCATAATCATTGTCGCATCTTCGTAAACACTATCTTCGCCAAAACTCTCAACTCCAAACTGGTGAAACTCTCTTAGACGTCCTTTTTGAGGTCTTTCATAACGAAACATAGGACCGTGATAGAAAAATTTATAGTTTCCACCAGCCTTGTCAAATTTACTTTGAACAAATGCACGAACAACGCCCGCTGTTCCCTCAGGACGCAAACAAACATCGTTTTCACCTTTGTCTATAAACTGGTACATCTCTTTACCGACGATGTCGCTTGACTCGCCCACAGAGCGTTTGAAAAGGGCAGTTTCTTCTAAAAGCGGTGTTTCTATGTAAGAAAATCCATAATTTTTTGCTATTTTTGTTGCGACTTCTATAAAATATTCAAATCTCTGTGATTCTAGTATGTCATTCATTCCACGAAGTGATTGTATCATTTAGTTTTTTTCCTCTATAAAATTGATAATTTGTGCCGTTATTTCGCTTACATGTAAGGATGCGTCTATCTCTAAAAGCTCTACATGTAAAGCTTTCGTCGCCTTAATAAGAGAATCTTGAATCGATAAAAGATAATCAACTCCGCGCTCTTCGATCTTGTCATGCTCTTTTTGTGAAAGTCTATAAGTTAGTTCTTCCCGGGAGAGCTTTAAAACCACCGCTTTTGATGGAAATATATCCTTACATGTAAAGCGGTTTAGTTCGATGAGTTTTTCCATCTCAAAGTGACCGACAACATCCGCATACGCTATGCCTGAAATCACGCTTCTATCTGAGATAATGAGTTTATCAAGATTTGGCTCAACGACTTCAGCTACATGTTCAGCGCGATCAGCCAAGAAGATCAAAAGTTCTGCGATTGGGCTTTTTATCTCTGAGAAGAGGGCGATCTCACGAAGTTTGACTCCGAGTTTTGTCGCTCCTGGTTCTTTGGTAATTATGGCTTCTGGAAACTCTACATGTAAGGCTTGTATCTGCGTACTTTTGCCCGCTGTATCGATCCCCTCGATTGTTATATACATATCATCTGCTTTTGTATCATCGCTTGTACTTCACGAGGAAGGAGATGCTCTGTTTTGCCATTGAATTTTAAAAGATTTCTTACAATGGATGAACTGATAAACGCATGTTGGAGTTTTGGCATCAGATACACTGTTTCTATCGTGTCATCAAGGGAATTGTTGAGATATCCAAGTTGAAGCTCAAACTCAAAGTCACTCACTGCGCGTAATCCGCGGATCAAAATACTCGCATGTAGAGTCTTTGCAAGTTCTACTGTGAGGTTGTTAAAGCCTACAACACGTACATTTGAAAGAGTTTTTACGGCTTCTTTCACCATCTCAACTCTTTGTTCGAGTGTAAACATCGGATTTTTTTCTTTTGAATCAGCCACGGCGATGATCACCTCATCAAAAAGACCCAAAGCTCTTTCAATAATATCAAAATGACCATTGGTGATAGGATCAAAAGTCCCCGGATAGAGCGCTATCTTATTCATTTTCATCCCATCTTTTATATAAGTCGTTTTCGATTCCAAGCAGATCAAACCACTTGCCGATCATAAAATTTTCCATCTCTTGCAAACTTGTTTGTTCGCTGTAATACGCCATAACAGGCGGTGCGATGATAATCCCTAAAGATGCAAGTTTGTGCATATTTTCCAAAGCGATAGCAGAAAATGGCATCTCACGTGGAGCTAAAAGTAAAGTTTTACGCTCTTTTATCATCACAGAAGCCGCGCGAGTTGTGAGATTGTCAGATATCCCGCAAGCGATCTTTGCCAGCGTGTTCATACTACATGGAATAATCATCATCGCATCCACTTTAAAACTTCCGCTTGCGATGGAAGCTGCAATATTTTTTTCATCATGAACGATGATATCTTGCTCTTTATCTAGAACTATTTTTGCATGATCTGAGATTATAAGATGTTTTTGGATACCTTTTGGTAACAAAGAGAGGACTTTAAGTCCTAAACTCGCACCGCTAGCACCACTTATGGAAACGACTACTTTTTTCATTGAATCTCCACTCTCTTGACTCCGATAATTTTTGCCATCAATTTTTTGCCATCAGATTTACGAACAGAAATAATATCCCCTTCTTTACCGTCTTGCTCAGCTATAACGCTAAACGTGATAGATACGCCACCATCTTCAATGTTAGCTATGACATGCTCATCTCTTCTTACAATACTCAAAAACTCAATATCATTTTGAGTCAATATATCGTCGGATTCTAGTGAAAATTTGCTTTGATATTGATGATTTGCAATGTCACCAAGTGGATCTGCTCTAAAGCTTAAGAACTTCACGCTCTTGATCTTTGTATTTTCAAAAGAGATTCTTTCATGACGTTTGATAGTTTTTGTCGTTACAACAACGTCAATATCAGCATCTAAAATATAATCAAAAAAGATCATTTTGTGGTCAGGTGTCACAATAGAGAAAGTCGAATAGTTTTTATATAAAGTTTGTTTTTGTAAAGAGAGTGAAAATGTTTTTGGTAATTTTGTGAGATAAGAACGAGGATAAACTCTAAGACTTTTTATCTTTAAAGTTGGATATTTCGTTAAAAACTCTTTTTTAAGAGCATCTATGATTTTATCAATATCGATGCGAGATTTTTCTCGAAAATTGATATATCTAACATCATTTTTTTTGATCTGGATTCCATGATCTTTAAAGATTTCTATTACTTTCTCAGCACTTGTTCGAAGCATATGTTTATCATCATCATAAGAAAAAAGCAAAAAATCATTTTCACTCTCTTTGGAAATATCGCTTGCATAAATATCTCTGCCTTTTGTCTCATAATTTTCCTGCAAAGTGATCGCGTGAAGCTGCAAAGTCAAACAAAAGAACAATAAAACAGTTTTTAAAAATAACATCAAATCTCCAAAATAAAAGCGCTATTTTAACATATAACTTTTATAAAAATTGACATATAATAGGGCAATACAAGAAATTCAAAGGGCCAAATTATGATAAATGATAAAAATTATAATGAATTTAGTGACAGAATAGAAAAATATTTAAATGAGAATATTTTTGATCAGCAAGAGGCTGTAAATATCTTAACGAAAACTCTTCTTCGGACAAATTTGCTAAAAACAAACAAAAGAGTACGAGCACTTTTTACATTTATCGGTCTGCCAAACAGCGGTAAACATTACCTTTGTGAACTTCTTTTACAAGCTGACAGTGAGTTAAAACAGATCAAAATATTTAATATGGATAAATACAGCGGCAATTTTTCTATGGGTATGGAACAGTTGAATACTCCAATCATAGAATCAGAAATCATCGCTTTTGTAGAGGAAAATCCCAAATCCATTCTTCTTTTTGAAGATATAGAAAAAGCTGATCTCCAAGCGCAACTCTCCTTATATACACTCTTCTCTGATAATGAAAAGGGAAAAACAGATTTTTCTAACGTCATCGTGATCATGACGACGACGCGTCTTGGTTCACTTATCCAGCGTCAGGATTTACGTGAGCTTTTTATGAATGATCCTCTTCAAGCACACACTTTTTTGATTGAAAGACTGAGTCGTGAAGTGCTTATCTTAAATGCTGCTAAAGAGGAAGCCTTTGATAAAAAACTTCTTTCTCTTCTTAACGAACATACCATTATTCCTTTTCAACGTTTAACTCTCACGACACTTATCAAAATAGGTGCAAGAACACTCAATCAGACATCACAGAGTTTTAACAAAGAGAGCGCCATTGTGATAGAATACAAACATTTTGATAAGTTTGTTTCCCTTTTAACCCTTTCTCTCACTCCTTATCTTAACGCCAGACATATAATAAGAAAACTCCCAGAACTTCTTTTTAATAAAATATATGACGCCATGAAACTCAATGTAAAAATGAAATATATCCATTTTGATCTTGATGAAATATCAATAGATTTTGCCGAGGAGATTTTAAAAGAGCAAAATATTTTTATAAAAAAAACAGCAAAACAACACTATAGAGTGACTCTTGAATGGGAACTAAACGCAGAGGATGAAAGTGTTACATGTAAGATAAAAAATGCTTATTACAGTAAAGAAAAACTCTCCATATTAAGTGAAGAAGATTTACATGTATCAGATGTGAAGTTTACTGATGTAGCTGGACAGCAAAGAGTTAAAAATGAGCTTTTGGAGGTTTTGGCGCTTCTCAAAGAACCTCAGAGATTGGAACATTTTGGTATGTTGCCGCCAAAGGGTATGTTTTTGTTTGGACAGCAGGGGATGGGCAAAAAGCTTTTGGCCCGTGCTTTTGCCTGTGAAAGCGATATGCCCTATATCACAATTAGCGGAGCTGATCTCTTTAATGAAGCTGTGATACGTAAAGCTTATGCAAAAGCATATGTTTCTGCACCAGCGATTGTGATCTTAGAAGATATTGATATTCAGGGTGTTGTTGGCGGTATGATCTCAAAGATGAATATCACACCTCTTATCGAGGAGTTGGATAATTTGAGTCAAACTTTTGAAGCTCCTGTTTTTACAATTATTACGCTTAGTGACATTGTAGATATCCCCGAGGAACTCAACAAGGCAGGGCGGATAGATATACGTATAGAAGTACCAAAACTTGATATCGAAGCTAGAAGATTTTTTATAGAAGAAGTATTGAAAAAACCGCATGATGCTACGATAGACGTTGAAAGAGTAGTACGCTATATTTCTGGTTTAGGTGGAAATGAACTCAAACGTATAGGGGAAGAAGCATCATTGCAGTGTGCGAGAAAAGGGTTGAGGGAACTCACCGAAGAGATACTCTTAGAACAGATAAATATCATCAAATACGGCACAAAACTTGAAAATAAACAGATACGTGATATAGAAACTTCAATGGCAAAAACTGCGTATCATGAAGCAGGGCATGCGGTACTTTCTTTTACACTTTTACCAAATATCAAGATTGAACAAGTAACCGTCGCACCTCGAAGTGAAGCGCTTGGATTTGTCTCTTATCATAACGATGATTATATTGATGCCACTTCAAAAGAGGAGCTTTTCAATGATGTTTGTGTTTTACTTGCAGGTCGCATCGTAAAGATGGAAAAATTTGGCGAGTCTGGCATGGAAACTGGAGCAATCAGTGATCTTGAAGTCGCAAATATGCAAGCCTATGCAGCCATAGCGCTTTTTGGTATGGATGAAGAGTTAGGTTATATCAACGTCACAGGGATAGAATCTGTTTATGGTAGAAAAATACTTTCTAAGAAAATCGAAGAGCGACTTCTTGTTTGGATGAAAGATGCAAAAGAAAAAACACTCCAAGAAGTAAAAAGATTATGGCCGGCTATTGAGGCTGTTGCCAAGGAACTTATAGCCAAAGAAGTAGTAGATGGGGAAGAGCTAAAAAATATCATTGATAAAGCACTTGTGTAGCATCTAAAAATCACACATCAGAGATTTTCAAGGCTATGTTAAGTATAATAACAGCTATTAATTTTTGTAAAGAAGTGATTGAATGATAAAACAAGATAAATTGAATGGTTTGAAACCAATATTGGCACTCTTTTTTGTGTTAATTTCTCTTATGGGAAGCCATCTCAGCGCACGTGAGTTGCCAAATATGTGTAGTCGTGATCAAAATATGAATGAGTTTACGATCCTTAGTTACCACGAAATCGCAGAAAAGGGTGAAACTCTCGATACAACTTATACTGTTAGTCCTGCACATTTCGAGGAACAAATGCGTTGGTTGTTAGATAACGGTTACCATTTTATCAATGTAGATGACATCTTAAAGTATCGTCAACATGGGAAGCCATTACCAGATAAAGCGGTGTTGATTACTTTTGATGATGGATATCAGTCAGTTTATGAAAATGCATATCCGATTATCAAAACATATAAGATTCCAACAGTAATCGCCCTCGTAGGTAACTGGTTGAAATCTAAAGATAAAGTAGATTTTAGTGGTCAAATTATTGCTAGAAATAAATTTTTGGGTCAAAAAGAGATCAAAGAGATGGTGGCAAGTGGACTTGTAGAAATTGGCAGTCATAGTTATGGCCTTCATCATGGCATCATCGGTAATCCTCAGGGCAATATGGAGCCTGCCGTGACAACTCGTCAATGGCTTACTGATAAAAAACAGTATGAAGATGAAAAAAGTTATAAGAAACGAATATATAAAGATTTATTGGAAAACAATACATTTTTAGAGAAATATACAGGGCAAAAACCTCGCGTGATGGTTTGGCCATATGGACATTATAATATGGAAGTGCGTCATATTGCAGAGGAATTAGGGATGCCAGTGGGTTTAACATTGGATGATGGCAGTAATACTCGCAAAACACCATTATGGGGACTTCGTCGTATATTGGTTGATGGCAAAATGACTCTGAAAGATTTAGATCAAGATATGTGGGTCAGAAATGCTAATTTCACCGACGATGACCGTGCAACGAAAGCAGCACATATAGATATGGATTATATCTATGATAAAGATCCGGCTCAAACAGAGAAAAACTTAGGCGATCTGCTTGAACGTATAAAAAAGTTGGGTGTAAACACTGTTTATCTTCAAGCTTTTGCTGATCCAGATGCAAATGGTGCAGCGGACGCAGTTTATTTTCCAAATAGAAATCTACCTGTGAGAGCGGATCTATTTAACCGTGTTGCTTGGCAGATAGGAACTCGTACACAGGTAAAACGTATCTATGCTTGGATGCCGATGATAGCTTGGCAGTTACCGCAAAATAATCCAGCAGCGAAAGATACAGTGGTAACTTTGCAAGTTGATCCTACTCACCTCAATATGGGTTATCCAAGATTGTCTCCATTTTCTGCAAAAGCGAGAAAAGTGATCAAAGAGGTTTATGAAGATTTGGGCAAATCAGCGTATATTGATGGTATATTATTTCACGATGATGTGACTTTGTCTGATTATGAAGATGATAGTAAGATGGCGCATGAACAATATAAAAAATGGGGATTGTCATCAACTGTGGCAGAAATTAGAGCCGATAGAAAGCAGTTTCAAAAATGGACAAAACTTAAAACAAAATATTTGGATGATTTTGCAATGGAGTTATCACAAATTGTAAGAAATGAACAACCAGGGTTGGTTACAGCACGTAATTTATATGCGCAAGTTGCTTTAAATAAAGATGCGCAGGAATGGTATGCTCAAAGCTTGGCAGAATCGATCAACATGTACGATTACACAGCGATTATGGCAATGCCGTATATGGAACAAGCAAGCAACAGTGAAGAGTTTTATGATAAGATAGTGGCTCATGTGAAAGAGCAAAAATGTGGGTTGGAGCGTACGGTTATCGAGTTGCAAACTGTAAACTGGAGAAAAGGAGATGAAGCAATCTCTTCTGAAGAATTGAGTAGTACAATAAAGCATTTATATGATTTAGGGGTGAATCATATTGCATATTATCCGGATAATTTATATAAAAATAATCCTGATGCTGATACGATTAGAGCGAGTTTTGCACAAAAAAAACTCTATATACATACGTTAATACCGAATAAATAAGGGAGCTTTATGATAACTTTTTATGTGTGGTTACATGTAGTTTGGCAGGTGATGCTGAGTTATATCTTTTTTTATCCATTATTTATGTCAACTTTATGGATGATAGGTGCTATTTTCTTTTATTTTAAAAATGAAAAGCCTTATTTAAAAGAGATCATTCCACCTCTTCGGGCAAATGAAACTTGGCCTGGAGTAAGTATCATAATCCCATGTTATAACGAAGGACAAAACGCTATTGAAACAATTACGTATGCTTTAAATGTTCAATATCCTGAATTTGAAGTTATCGCGGTTAATGATGGAAGCAAAGATGACACATTAGAAATCTTATTAAGTTTAGCCCAAAATAATCCTAAATTAAAAGTTGTCAATCTTGCAGAAAATCAAGGAAAAGCACTGGGCCTTCAAGCGGGTGCCTTGGTTTCTAAATATGAATATTTAGTAGGTATCGATGGTGATGCCTTGATTGATCCTTTTTGTTTACATTGGATAGTAAAGCATTTTATTCGTTATCCTCAAGTTGCAGCAGTTACTGGGAACCCTCGTATACGAAATCGAACTAGTTTACTTGGTAAAATTCAAGTTGGAGAATTTTCTTCGATAGTTGGTATGATTAAACGTGCACAGAGAAGTTTTGGACGTTTATTCACCGTTTCTGGTGTTATTACAGGTTTTAGAAAAGCGGCTGTGCATGAAGTAGGCTACTGGAGTCCTGATATGCTTACAGAAGATATTGACATCACATGGAAACTCCAGCGTAATGGTTGGGATGTTCGTTTTGAACCTCGTGCACTAGTGTGGATTTTGATGCCTGAAACATTGATGGGACTATGGAAACAACGTTTACGTTGGGCTATGGGTGGTGTTCAGGTGATGCTAAAAAACTTTAAGGTTTTATTTCAACCAAAGCAGACTCACCTTTGGGGTCTTATGACTGAGTTGCTACTTAGTATGCTTTGGGCTTATAGTATGATTATTGTCTTTTTGGTTTGGGTGCTTGATAAATTTATGGATCTTCCATATTTGATGGTTACAGATTCTCCGATTTTACCAAATGAGAGTAGTGTTATTTTGATAGGTGCATGTCTAATCCAGTTTTATGTCAGTAAATGGTTGGATGGACATTATGATAAAGGGATGGGTCAAAACTATTTTTGGATGATTTGGTATCCATTTGCATTTTGGTTTTTAAATCTCTTTACTGCTGTGACTGCGCTTCCAAAAGTTTTATTTATGAAGCAAAAAAGAGCTAGATGGGTGAGTCCAGATCGTGGCGCGCACCAACAGATAAAAAAAGTGAAGGGTTAGAATCTATGGAAACTTTGATTATCAATAAACGTCATGAACTTCCACGTGCTAAAAGAATGTTCTGGGATTTTATAACCGTTTTACTCTGGCTTGGTTGGATTTATCTATGGAAACCTTTGATTATAGTATTTTATAAGATACTCACTTTGAAAGCAAATCCGGATGAGATATCAGATGTTATTCTCAATAATATTGGTGTTATCCCTTTTCATAAAGCACTATTTATGCTTATTGCTACACCTATAGTATTATTTATATTATCAAGATTAAATAGACATATGTCCTCAAGTAAGCATGTGCAATATCAGCCTGATGAATATGCAGATTATTTTCAAGTGAACAAGACTCAATTAGAAGCGTGTGTCAATAGTCAATTAGTAACAGTTCACCATGACGAGCATGGTCATATAACTAGTTTGGAGACAAAAATTTAAGATGATCCTATCGTGATCATTTATTAGATCAATGACGTCCATCTGTGAGAACTATAGGATTGGGGATAGTGTCAATTATTTTTTTTGGCACATCAGATTATTTATCATCATCTATTGCATGTAGCTAGTATTTTAGGGATTTTATAGGTGGTACCTGCGGGCGGACTCGAACCGCCATGTCTCGCGACAGCGGATTTTGAATCCGCCGTGTCTACCATTTCACCACGCAGGCATTTTTTGAAGAATAGAATTATACAAAAAGAATTATTAAAATAAGATTTAGAAGGCGTGTTTAAATTATAAATCTATTGGACGATATAGATGCATTGACCTTAATGGAACTTTTATTGCTTAAAAGGTTTCATGAGTAAACGCACGAGAGATGGAGATGTGATATGAGAATAACGCAAAGTATGTATTATCAGGTTCAAAATGCCAATTCAAACAACGTTGCACAGAAACTTTTTGATGTAAACAGACAAATTTCATCGGGACAGAAGTTTCAATATGCGTATGAAGCACCGACTTCATTTGCCGACACCATGAGACTTGATAATGAAATAAATACTTTTAAGCAAGTATCTACGAGTGCAAACAGTGGACTTAAATTTTCTCAACAAACTGATTCAACTATAAGTTCGATTACAGCAACTCTCGATCAGTTTAAAACAAAACTTATACAGGCTGCTTCAGCTGCTAACTCTCCTGAGAGTATGAAAGCATTAGCTGGTGAGATGAGAGGACTTGAGACACAACTTAAAAGTTTGGCAAATACATCTATCAATGGTCAATATATTTTTTCAGGTTCTAAGGTTAATCAAAAGCCTATAGACGCTAATGGAAATTATCTTGGAAATGATCAGTCTTTGACATCTTTTTTAGGCTCGAATGCTACTCAAGCATATAATGTTCCGGGGTCTGATATGTTTTTGGGCCAAGAAAGTACAACCAAAAGAATGATTACAACAAATGTGCAACATTTAAATCAATCTGTTCTTCATCCAGAAATAATGACAAGTACTTCATTACCAGCGAATAGTGGTACACAACAGTTTATAGTACCAAGCGACACGATAAGAGACCTTGTGGGTGCTTCTAGTACTGCTGTAAATAATACAAATTCTCAAAACCATTTTTATATTGCTGGAACCAATCATGATGGTTCTACTTTTAAAACAACTATCAATATGAATGATGGTGATACGGTTCAAAGCCTGCTTGATAAGATTGGTCAGTCATATGGCAATACATCTACAAATAAAGTTGTCAATGTCAATTTAAATGCAGTAGGACAAATTGAGATTCAAGACAATTTACCTGGAAGTTCGAAACTTGATTTTCATATGGTAGGTAATGTTGATCAGGCTGGTGCTGTGACCGACCTCGATAAACTCAATAATAATGGTACTCCAATAGTTGAATTCACAAAAAGTGCAGTATCTAGCTATACAACTACAGTTGGTCAAACAGAAAATCCAGCTGTTCCTGGTAGTTTTACATTAAACATGAATTTAAGAACGAAATCTGGAGATTTAGCTACAAGTACTACGCCGTTGACAGATATTTTTCAATCAAATATTGGCTCTATCAGTTTAGGTGGTAAAAATATAGATGCTAGTACTGTTGCAAGCTCTTTGACCGTAACGCCAACAACGACAGTACAAGATCTTATAAATTCAATCCAAAATACATATAGGGGATCTGCAACTGATTTTACAGCAAATATTTCAAATGGGCAGATCAATTTTTCTACATCTGCTCAACCAAATAATATTAATGTTCAATTAACATCTATGGATAAGTCTTTACCGACACCTCAATCCATTGCTGCCCTCGCATCCGATGCCGGTATTAGTTATGATAACGCAAATTTTGCAAAATCTGGGAATCAGCTTATATCTAATATTCCTCAAATTGTTAATTCAGATAATTCATATGCAACTGACAGTACAAAACTTGCAGATGTTTCAGGTAGTTCTCCATTTGTATCAAGTGGAGTGTTTAAACAACTTAATCTCAATGGTTTAGATATAAATGGAAATGCAATGAATGCAAATATAACATTTAGAACTGTTGCTGATGGTGGTTCAAATTTTACAGTTACTAATCCTATAACAAATCTACTAACTACATATCCTATACTAGATGCATCAGGAAATCCGACTGATGGTAACAATGTTACTTATAAACAGTTAACAGATGTCATGAATATGATTATAAGTGGAAATCTTCCTGCTATTACAGCTCCGGCAACCACTAGTACTCCAACAGAATATAATGCGGCAATTGCAAATGCCAACTTTACTTCAAAGGTTTCGCTTGACAATAAAGGTCAAATTAAATTTCAACAGACAAATAGCACTAAGACAGAAGCAGATTTTTCATTAACTGATGCTAATAGTGCTACATACCCACCTGCTAGTAATAAAACATCTGGTTCTTCTTTAGAGTTTAATGCAAATAGCGCATTAACTATCAGTGATCCCAAAACAAACTTTTTTGCTAGTATTAATGCGATTATCAGTTCAGTAGAACAGGGCAAATATAGAGCAAATGCATCAACCGGTGACCTTAGAAATGCTGGGATTCAAAACGGTATTCAGATGATAAATGATCTTGATAGTCATATAGCAACACTTCAAGCAAAATCAGGTGTAAATTCACAGTCTCTTCAAGCAGCTTCTGATCGTGCACAAACTCTTACCATTAGCGCGCAAAGTATGCGTTCAGATGTCGCTGATACCGATATAGCACAGGCAACTTTACAACTCAATCAAATTCAATTAAACTATCAAGCTATCTATTCAGCAATCTCCAAAGTTTCTCAACTTTCTTTAGTAAATTATATGAAGTAGCCTTGGGGCTGCTTTTTTTGCTATACTCCACTTTCATTTTACATTAGGATTTTTTATTGCGAAATATATTATTTATTATAGTTTTTGGTATTTTTATTTACCTTGGAGTTTCAACAATTTTAGCCGATAGCTCTATCATTGGAAAGCTTGGAGCTCTTTTTGGAGAGTTTAACCATGAGACCTTTGGATATATCTCATATATTTATCCGTTTATTCTTCTCTATCCACTTTATTACATGTATAGATATCCGACATTTACTCTAAGATCTTTGGAAATTACTTTGGCGTCTGTATTGATCTTTTTTTCACTTATCATTTTTCAGGGCTTGATTATTTCAAATGAATTTAGAGGAACGCTTGGAGCAGATTTTGTAGAGTTTCTTTCTCCATTTATCGGTCTTTTTGGTGTTTGGATTTTTTGGTTTGTATCCACTGTTGTAGGAGTAACAATCTTTTTTGATAAAACTTTTTATGAACTCATAGAACCTCTTTTAGAAAGATTTGATATTTTTAAAAACTACTTACATGTAAGCCAA